>DATDFH010000090.1:0-5670 GCA_036522715.1 Verrucomicrobiia bacterium | reverse complement strand
GAGTGTCGGCACTGGAAACGCACGCGATCTCGCAGCGCTGCGGCAGGCGTTGGAGAAGATCCCCGGGCTCAAGGCGACGCTCGCGCCCGTTGCCGGAGCACGGACGGCCCGCCCGCAGGGTAATTCGTTGAACGAAGCGGTCTTTCGAGACACGACTGACGAACCGAATCACGCGGGCGGACCGCGAGCGCTCCTCGATGCACTCGCGACGCAACTCACCGAGCTGCCCGAACTCGTCGAGTTGCTCGCGCGCGCCATCGTGGACGAGCCACCGCTCGCGGTGAAGGAAGGCGGCATGATCCGCGACGGCTTCTCGGTGGAGCTGGACGAATTGCGGTCGGCGCAGCGGGACGGGAAGGATTGGATCGCGAAGCTCCAGCAGGAAGAGATCGAGCGCACCGGCATCGCGTCGCTCAAGGTGCGGTTCAATTCCGTGTTCGGCTACTACATCGAGGTGACCAGGTCCAATCTCGACAAGGTGCCGCCGCATTATCACCGCAAGCAGACCGTCGCGACCGGTGAGCGGTTCATCACACCGGAGTTGAAGCAGATGGAGGGAAAAATCCTCGGCGCCGAGGAACGCAGCACCAAGCTGGAATACGATCTGTTCCTCAAGGTGCGTGAGGAGGTCATCGGACGCCTGCGTGAGATTCAGCAGACGGCCGCGGCGCTGGGGCAGTTGGACGTGTTGGGTTCCCTCGCCGAATCCGCTCGACTAGGCGGCTGGTGCCGGCCCGACGTGCGCGATGAAGGCGTTCTCCAAATCCGCGACGGGCGGCATCCGGTGCTCGACCAGGCGTTGATTGAGGAACGGTTTGTGCCGAACGACACGGCGCTCGCGGGTAGTGCGCGGTTTGGAGTCCCGGCTTCAGCCGGCAGCGGGGTTGCAGATGCGGGTGCACAGACGACTGCCGGCGCCCGACCGCCTGAAGGCGGGACTCAGAACCGTCCGCAAATCGCCCTCATCACCGGGCCGAACATGGCGGGCAAGAGCACCTACATCCGGCAGGTGGCGCTGCTCGCGCTGCTGGCGCACACCGGCTCGTTCATCCCCGGCGCGGAGGCGCGCGTGGATTTGATCGACCACATCTTCACGCGCATCGGCGCAAGCGACGACCTCGCGCGCGGGCAGAGCACGTTCATGGTCGAGATGAGCGAGACCGCGAACATCCTCAACAACGCCACGGCGCGCAGCCTGATCATCCTCGACGAGATCGGCCGCGGCACGAGCACCTTCGACGGCTTGAGTCTCGCGTGGAGCATCGTCGAGCACCTGCACAATGCGGTCGGCGCCAAGACGCTCTTCGCGACGCACTATCACGAGTTGACCGAACTGGCCGCACGTCTCCCGCGCGTGCGCAACTTCAACGTCGCCGTGCGCGAGTGGAACGACCAGATCATCTTCCTGAGAAAGATTGTCGAGGGCGGCACGGACAAGAGCTACGGCATCCACGTCGCGCGCCTGGCCGGCGTGCCGAAAGAGGTCCTGGAACGCGCAAAGGTCATCCTCGGCAATCTGGAAGAAAGTGAACTGACACCCGAAGGCAACGTGCGCCAGACCTCTCGCCGCGCGGAGGACCGCGAGAAGCTCAAACAGCTTCAACCGCCACCGCAGATGGATTTGTTTGGGTAAGCGGCGTCGGACTCCGTCTGGACGAAGAGTCCGTCCCTCGCCTGCATCATTCCCGCCCCGCCGCGGCGATGAACGGCTTCAACTCCTCCATCAACCGCGCGAAGTCGTGCGTGTTCAACTGTTGCGCGCCGTCGCTCCACGCCTCGGCGGGGTTGGGATGCACTTCGATCAGCAACGCATCCGCGCCCATCGCGACCGCTCCCTTGCACAGGTTGATCACCAGGTCCGCGCGTCCGCAGCCCTGGCTGGGGTCGATGACGATCGGGCAGTGGGACTCCTTCTTGATGATCGGCACCGCGGAGAGGTCGAGCGTGTTGCGGGTGTAACTCTCGAAGGTGCGGATGCCGCGCTCGCAGAACATGAGGTTGGAGTTGTCGTTGGCGAGCACGTATTCGCCGGCGAGCAGCCACTCCTCGATGCGCATCGACAGGCCGCGCTTGAGTAGAATGGGTTTGCCGGTGCGGGCGGCGGCGATGAGGAGCTGGAAGTTTTGCGAGTTGCGCGCGCCGATCTGGATGATGTCGGTGTATTCGGCCACGAGGTCGGCGTGTTCCTCGGAAAGCATTTCCGTGACGACGGCGAGGCCGGTCTCCTTGCGGGCCTTGGCGAGCATCTTCAGGCCACGTTCGCCGAGTCCCTGAAATTCATACGGCGACGTGCGCGGTTTGAAGGCGCCGCCGCGCAACACCGTCGCGCCGGCCTTCGCCACGGCGTGCGCGACGTTCAGCAATTGCTTCTCGCTCTCGACCGAGCATGGCCCGGCCATGACTTGGAATTTCTTCCCGCCGATGGTCACGCCATCGTTGACGCGAACGGTGGAGCTGCCCCGGTGCGCCTCGCGGCTGACCAGCTTGTAACGTTTCTGCACCGGCATGACGCGCTCGACCTGCTTCCATGCGAGGAGGGTTTCGAGCGTGTGGTTGCGGCGCTCGTCGCCGATGGCGCCGATGACGGTGCGTTCGACGCCGCGCATGACGTGAGGGCGGTAGCCGAGCTTGCGGATTTCGCGGAGCACGGCGGTTTCGTCTTTGCGGCTGATGTTCGGTTTGAGGACCACGATCATAGGCTTGGTTGTGCGGGCCGCCCGGATTTCGACAAAAAAACCGCAGGCGTTAAACCTGCGGTTCGGGACAGTTCAATGAATGTCTCAGCCCGCGCGCAGGTCCGTCCGCCGGTACCAAAACCAGCCGGAAAAGGCGCGGCCAAAACGGGGGCTGTTCATGGCGGCAGGCTAGCAGGCGGGGTCAGGGCGTCAATTTCCTTTTCCGACTGTCCCGATTTCAGCCGCCAGAGTGCGCAATCCTGCGGCCTGGCTTCCGGGACTGCGATCCGGTGCGCAGCCTGCTTGAACGGAATGGCCCCACGGCCGGTCTCAAAACCGCGTTCCGGCCACGTGACAACTTGTTCACCGGGCCAATGAAGCTTTGACTTGGGCCACCGGCACGCTAGAAGTAATTGCTATGTCTTCAGCAGGAAAAACCCGCTGCGCGAGGCTGATGGCTCCCATCGGCCTGCTTGCGCTCGCCGGGGTGCTGCCATCGCTGCCGGCGGCGGAGAGCCTGAAGACTGGTTTGATCCCGGACCAACCGGTCCAGAGCGTCATACCCAAACAGGCCGGAAAGCGGCCGTCCGACTCCGAGAACTCATTCAGCCCGCTCGCGCCCAACAGCCCCGTCAGCGGCGTGGTCGAGATGCCGTGGCTGATGCCCCAGCAACAGAACAACCCCAATTTCCGCCTCCCGCTCTCGCGCGAAAAAATGGAAGAAGCCGACCGGAAGAAGGACTGGATTTTTGCCTCGCCCCGCGACAAGGCGTACTCCGCCGAAAAAATGCTCGGTGTCCGCGACGACTCCGAGGCGCTCAAGGTCATGGACAAAGAGTTCAAGGGTGTGATGCAAAGATACCTTGAAAAGGGCGACAAGAAGAACGACGCCAACAAGGACGAAACGTCCGCGACCAACTCCTCCTCGGAAGCGACTGCGAAAAACGAAACCCAGGAGCCGGTCGAATCCGGTTCCGACCGCTACCGTCCGATCGGCCAGCGTGGCGACTCGGGATTCGGTTCCAAGTCGTCCACCAGTTCGACCGAACCGCGGCAAGGTTCTTCGTTGATGGAGCCGGGTTCGGCCGCGTCGCTGTTTCGGGGACCGGGGGAATTCAACAGCAGTTTCTCGCTTTACTCGGACAGCCCGCGCATGGGCAGCCTGCCCACCGCCGACGCACGTCCCGACAAGACCGAAAGCCAGAAGGCTTGGGCGAATGAGTTCAAGCAGTTGCTCAACTCCGGCCCGGCGATCGGTGGCGCCTCCAGTCCCTTCGGCCGCGGGAACGACCCCGTCAACTTCTTCAACGACGCCACCCGCCAACCGGTCAACCCGGTCGTCGGTTCGGGTCTCGATTCGCTCGGCCGCCCGGGACTTTCCAAGAGCCCGTTTGACACGCGGCCCTCCGGATTTGACGGCCTGGCACGTCCGAGCGGGTTCAACGATGCGGCGCCGCAGATTTTCGGCAGTTCCAGTCTTTCGCCGGCAGTGCTCGCGCCCACCGTGCCGTCGGTGATCGCCGCGCCCCGGCCCGGCGTGCTCGAGATCCCCAAGCGCAAGTTCTGATTCACTCCCACCGCAGCACGCGCACGCTGCGGCCCGCCTCCAACGTCGTTCGCGAAGGCACGTCCACCAAGCCGTCCGCTTCGGCCACGGCACTGAGGATGTGTGAAGCCTGCGTGCCCGCCGATTTCACCGCACCATCCGCGGACAGTTTCACGCGGATGAAATGGCGCCGATCGCCGCGGTTGGCGAGCGGCTCCGCGAGCACGCCGAGGGAAGCGGGAAGTTCGACCTCCAACGCTCCCTGCAATGCGCCAAGCGCGGGAACGACGAACACACAGAAACAAACCAGTGCCGACACCGGATTGCCCGGCAGCCCGAACAAAAACTTCTCCCGCCAGCGGCCGAAGGCGAATGGTTTGCCCGGTTTGATCGCCACACGCCAAAGGTCGATCTGCCCGCCAAGCTGCTCGAAAGCGGCTTTCACGAGGTCCAACTCACCGACCGATGCGCCGCCCGTGCTGACCACAAGGTCGCACTCTGTCAGCGCGCGCTCCAGCGCTGCTTGCGTCGCGCCAAGGTCGTCCGGCACGAGCGGATAAGCGATGGGCACACCGCCGTGTCGGCGGACCAACGCCGCCAGCCCGACGCGATTGCTCTCGTAAATCTGGCCTGGCCCCAGCGGTTGTCCGGCTTCGCGCAGCTCGCTGCCCGTGGCCAGCAATGCGACGCGCGGCCGGCGGCCCACGGACACTTCGCCAATTCCAAACGCGCCGAGCAAACTCAGCCGCCCCGCACCGAGCCGCGCGCCGGCCACACCCACAACCGCGCCGCGCTTCACGTCTTCGCCGCGGAAGCGGACGTTCTCCCACGGCTTGACCGCGTCGTGGACGAGGACAACAGCGGGATCGCTTGCATCGACAGCAGTGTCCTCCTGCATCACCACCGCATCCGCGCCTTCGGGTAGAATCGATCCGGTGAAGACGCGGACGCACCGCCCGGATTCCACCTGGCCGCGAAAAACTTCACCCGCGGCCGACCGGCCAACGAGCGCCAGCCGCACCGCCGTCTCAGGTCGCGCGCCCGCCACGTCGGCGGCGCGCAGCGCGTAGCCGTCCATCGCGGAATTGTCGAACGCCGGGAGGTCCATCGGTGCGACCACGCGCTCTGCCAGCACGCGCCCGGCGGCATCGGCCAAGCGGACCGTCTCGGTTCCCAATGGCCGGAGGGCGGCGCGGATTCGTTGCTGTGCGTCTTCGACCTGAAGCATGGCGGCAAGTTTGGCGGCGTGGGAACATTCAACAAGGCAGAAAGGAAAACGGTTTCCGCGCCCCCGCGCTCCGCACTTGCGATGAAAGGCGCTGTTTGCGAAGCTTCGCGGCCACAGAGCCATGCTGTTCCGATGACGCGACGAACGATCTCTTTTGCCCTGCGACTGCTCGCCTGCGTGCTCGGCTTCGCATTGCGGCTGGAGGCAGACGAATTGCGCTA
>DATDFH010000089.1:0-2676 GCA_036522715.1 Verrucomicrobiia bacterium | reverse complement strand
GCCATTCCGACCAATTTCACATTGCTGCCGTGGTCGAACACATGAGGCATCCGTCTTTGTCCGTCGTTCCTTTTGGGATGGGCCGCTGTGCTTTGGTTATCGAACTGGTAGCTCAACTGCGTCAGAGCAGCTCGTGAAAACAAGAAGATGCGGGTTCGATTCCCGTCCAGAACATCGAAGCCGTCTCTTGTCCGTCGTTTCTCCTAAGGATGGGCCGCTGTGCTTCGGTTATCGAACTGAGTAGCTCAATTGGGTTATCGTTCATCACGACGAGGTCGCCGGTTCGAGTCCGGCCTCCGGAACCAAATGCCGGAGTAGCTCAGTGGTAGAGCACGTATTCCCAGTTCGTTTCTTATCCGTTGGATTTTCAGCGGGCCGTAGATTGTGGGTTATCATAAACTGTTGGTTGGCGGTTCGAATCCGCCCTTCCGCTTCGGTGGGAGTAGCTCAATCGGATAGAGCAGCAGTCAACATCCACCATCGCTCCTTGCCCGCTGCTTGAGGCGCCTCGGCGCCAGCACTTCTGATGGGCCGAAGACATCGGGTTATCTGTCATTGGTTCGACTCCAATCCGGGGCTCTAAATGCCCCGGTAGCTAAGTGGTATAGCAATTCCCGCGTCGTCCCTTGCCCATCGCCATTTTGTCGCGACGAGTGACGCGATATTTCAACCGCAACCCTCAACCATGGAGGCCATATGGCACGCAATCATTCGGAAGAATCCAATTTCGAAATCACCAGCAAGCGACGCAAAGGTTTCCCGTCGGAAACGCAAGTAAAACGCGGCGTTCGCATCGTTCACGGAAACAAGGAACTCAGCGAAAAACTGGGCCGGAACGACCTTTGCCCGTGCGGCTCAGGACGCAGGTTTTAAGAACTGCTGTCTTTGCTCCGGGCGTTACGACGGAAGTCGGAAGAACCACTTTTTTCCGCGAATAATCCGAACTCAATTCCCGCGGGCCGAAGAACATGGGTTATCTCTTGAGAAGACCAACCCCACGTTCACCAACTTGTCCGCAGTTCCACAAAACAACCGTGCCGCGAGTTGGCGGCGCTTCAGATGAAAGGAGGCCACCATGGCTATCAACTATGCAAAGCTCTTCAACCGCCGCAGCACGCGGCAGTCACAGCCGATCCCGGGTTCAAACCAGGTTCGCAACTCAGGCGGCGGCTATTCGTGGGAGGTCGATGACTGGACGCGCCTCGATCGCTTCCTGATCCTTGGTGCCGAAGGCGGCACGTATTACATCGCCGAACGCGATCTGGTGAAGCAGAACCACGACGCTATTGTCCGCTGCATCAAGGCTGACGGCATCCGCGCCGTCAACCGCATCGTTGAAATCAGCGACAACGGCCGCGCGCCGAAGAACGATCCGGCCATTTTCGTTCTCGCGCTCGTCCTGACGCACGGCGACGTGCAAGCGAAGGCTCGCGCGTTTGCGAACCTGGGCAAGGTCTGCCGCATCGGCACGCACCTGTTCCACTTCGCCGGTTACGTGAACGCGATGCGTGGTTGGGGTCGTGGTCTGCGAAACGCCGTGGCGGCTTGGTATGTGGAACGCCAGGCCGACGCTCTCGCGCTCCAGGCCGTGAAGTATCAGCAGCGCGATGGCTGGTCGCACAGCGATCTGCTCCGCCTCGCCCACCCGAAGGCTCCATCGGCACAGCATGACGCGGTGTTCCGCTGGATGCTGGGCGGAGGTTCCGCTTCCCATGGCGCGGATTCGCTCGGCGAACGCGAAGTGAAGCGCAAGGTTCGCGGTGAAGATCGCGTCGCAAAGTATGCGGCAGTCGGCGAACTGCCGAGGCTCATCGAAGCGTTCGAGCGAGTGAAGCGAACGACGAATGTCGTTGAAGTTGTGAAGCTCATTGACGAGTTCGACCTGCCGCGCGAAGCGATTCCGACGCAGTGGCTCAACGAAATCGCTGTTTGGGACGCTTTGCTGGCGAACATGCCGATGACGGCAATGGTCCGCAACCTCGGCAAGATGACGGCCATCGGGCTCATCAAGCCGTTCAGCGATGCGAAGAAGCTCGTTCTGAGCAAGCTGAAGGATGAAACGGCGCTAAGGCGTTCGCGCATTCACCCACTCGCCCTTCTCGTGGCGCAGAAAGTCTACGCCCAAGGTCACGGCGAGAAGGGTGCGCTCAAGTGGTCGCCGGTTTCGGCGATCGTGGACGCACTGGACGCAGCGTTCTACGCCACGTTCAGCAACGTCGAGCCGTGCAACAAGCCGGTGCTGCTCGCGCTCGACGTGAGCGGTTCGATGGCCTGCTCGATGATCGCCGGTTCGTGCATCAGCGCTCGTGAAGCGAGCGCCGCGATGGCGCTCATCACGGCAGCGACGGAGCCTGAACACGAAATCATCGGGTTCTCCGCTCCAGCTCGCGGTGGTTACGGCGGCATGCATGGCGGCGGTGAACCGGGCATCACCCGCGTGACCCTGTCGCCGCGCATGAGACTCGCTGAAGTCATCCAGGTGATCGAAAAGATCCCGATGGGCGGCACGGACTGCGCGCTGCCGATGCTGTGGGCTGCTCGCAACAACCTGAACGTGTCGGGCTTCGTGACCTACACGGACAGCGAAACGTGGGCGGGCAACATCCATCCGGCGCAAGCGTTGCGTCAGATCGCAGCGAGTTCGTTGGCGACGCGAAGGCAGTCGTTGTGGGCATG
>DATDFH010000088.1:0-13815 GCA_036522715.1 Verrucomicrobiia bacterium | reverse complement strand
CGGCAACATATCGCGCCTCCGCCGCCGTGGGGAAGGCGCCGCTCATGGCGTACGTGGGCACCTTCAGCTCGACGCTGCGCGATATGTTGCCGACGCAAGTCGATCTGCCGCCGGGCAACGGACGCGGCATCCATTTGTTTCAGGTGGACCGCAGCACCGGCGCGCTGTCACCGGCTGGCGTTTATGAATCGGGCACCAGTCCAAACTGTGTCGCGTTCAACGCCGACGGAACGCGGCTGTATTCCACGAACGAAACGGATCATCGGGGCGAGAAGGAGGAGGGCACCGTGAGCGCGTTCACCATCCATCGCGCCGATGGCCGACTGACGCTGCTCAACACGGTGCGCTCCGGCGGCGCGGGGCCGACCTACGTGAGCCGTCATCCGTCGGGGAAGTTTCTGCTGGTGGCGAATTATTTCGGCGGCTCGGTGTCGGTGTTGCCGATCAAGCCCGATGGCAGCCTCGGCGAGGCGACGGACGTAAAGAACGACGCTGGCGAAATCGGTCCGACGCGAGCGAAGAATGCCCCGCCGGGCAGTTTTGCCTTCAGTGGGCACGACCGCACCCACGCGCACATGATCCAAGCCGATGCCTCCGGACGCTTCGTGCTCCACGCTGATCTGGGACTGGATCAAATCTTCATGTGGAAGTTTGATGAGCGCGCGGGCGTGCTGACGCCGAACGATCAGGCCTCGGTTTCATTTCCGCCTGGAGACGGCCCGCGGCATTTTTCCTTTCATCCCAACGGTCGCTGGTTTTACTCACTCCAGGAGGAAGGCTCGAACATCGTGTTGTTCGACTACGACGCTGCAAAGGGACGGCTGGCATCGAGGCAGACGATCTCGAGTCTGCCGCCGGGATTCGTCGGCAGTAATTTCTGCTCCGAGATCATGGTTTCCGCCGACGGCCGGTTTGTCTATGCGGGCAACCGCCTGCACGACAGCATAGCGATCTTCTCCATCGGCAAGGCGGGGACGCTGACCTTCGTCGGGGAGGAATGGACGCGCGGGAACTATCCGCGCAGTTTCAATTTCGATCCGACGGGAAAATTCCTCTACTCGTGCAATCAGCGTGGCGACAACGTGGCCGCATTCCGGGTGGATCGAAAATCGGGGCGCCTGACTTTCACCGGCCATTACACACCAGTCGGCAATCCATCGGTCATCGCGTTCCTTGATCTCGGGGACGCGGCGTCGAGGAAGTGACAGGCCGCCACGTAAGTGGGATTTTGGACTTTCGCTTGCGCATCAGGAAGCACGACTTGCATCCAGCCACCAGGAGCCCGGGGCGCGAGGCGCACTTGACCGCGCGATTGCAGAGCGCGGGCGCCGCCCCTCACACACCGCACTTGTTGCGAAACGGAAGACCGGCTATTGATGTTCTCAGGCAAATGAAACCCGTCATGCCATGAACAATCTCCTCGCTCAACTCAAACAGCACAGCGTCATCGTCGCGGACACCGGCGATTTCGAGAGCATCCGCAAGTATCACCCGCGCGACGCCACCACCAACCCCAGCCTCCTGCTCAAGGCCGCCACGATGCCGGAATACGCCGACATCGTCGGCCGCACCCTCGCCGCCGCGAAGAAGGAGGCCGGCCGCTCCGGCAACCTTCTCGATTGCACGATGGACAACCTCGCTGTCGCCTTCGGCGTCGAAATCCTGAAGATCGTCCCCAACCGCGTCTCGACGGAGGTGGATGCGCGCCTGAGCTTCGACACCGCCGCCACTATCGCCAAGGCGCGCCACCTCATCGCGCTTTACGACAAGGCCGGCATTTCGCGCGAACGCGTGCTGATCAAGATCGCCTCCACTTGGGAGGGCATCCAGGCCGCCGCGGCGCTCAAGCAGGACGGCATCCGCTGTAACCTCACGCTGCTCTTCTCCTTCGCCCAGGCGGTCGCGTGCGCCGAGGCGGGCGTGCAACTCGTCTCGCCCTTCGTCGGCCGCATCCTCGACTGGTACAAGAAGAGCACCGGCAAGACCGACTACACTCCCGCCGAGGATCCCGGCGTGGTCTCGGTGACGAAGATCTACAACTACTACAAAAAGTTCGGCCACCCGACCGAGGTCATGGGCGCGAGCTTCCGCAACGTGGGTGAAATCCTCGAACTCGCCGGCTGCGACCTGCTGACCATCAGCCCGTCGCTGTTGGAGGAAATGCAGAAGACCCCTGGCACCGTGACGCGCAAGCTCTCGCCCGAAGCCGCCGCCAAGTCCGACCTGCCGAAGATCGCCCTCGACGAGAAATCCTTCCGCTGGCTGCACAACGAAGACCAGATGGCCACTGAGAAACTCTCCGAAGGCATCCGCCTCTTCGCGGCCGACACGGTGAAGCTGGAGAAATTGATCGCGGAGAAACTCAAGTAGTCGCGGGCGAAAATCACGCGACCGATACGCGGACGGACTCGGAGAGGAAGCCGGCGAGGTTCACAGCCGGGGCTGTCGGGTGGAACCGCGCCCTCCGGTCGGCAAATTGCATTTGGCAATCGCGCTATGTTTTCCCAACCGTCGGCGGCATCAGGGCGCGGGTCACCACTTCAATCAATTGTGCGGAATCGACGGGCTTCTCGAGAAAGGCGAAGGCGCCCAGGCGCAGCGACTGTGCTTCGACATCAGGAGTCCCGAATGCGGTGATGATGATCACCGGCAGTTCCGGCAGCGCGGCGCTGGCAAAACCCATGACCCCGCGTCCGCTGAACGTCGGCATCCGCAGGTCGGTGATGACCAGGTCAAACCGTTTTTGAGGGTCCGCAAGTTCATTGAGTGCCGCGACCGGATCCGACACGGCGGTCACGCGGCAGCCTTCGCCGGCCAGCACCTTGTTCATCGCGAGCAGCATCCCCTCGTCGTCGTCCACCACCAAAACAGATTTGTCGTGCAATTCGTTCATAGGAGTCCTGGAGGATTCATTTCATGCGGGAACAGCGAGCGGGAGGTGAATGGTGAAGGTGCTGCCTTTCCCGCGCGCGGTATCGCAATCAATCCGGCCACCGTGTTCGCTGATGATCTGCTGGGTATACGCCAGACCGAGGCCGGTGCCGTCGCTCTTGGTGGTGAAGAACGGAACGAAAAGGTTCCGAACTTCCTCCTCGCTCATGCCCCGGCCGGTGTCGGTGACGCAGACCAGCGCATCCGCGCTATTTCGCCTGGTGGTGACTGCCAGACTTCCGCCGTCGGGCATCGCATCGAGAGCGTTTCGGATCAGATTGAGAACGGCCTCCCAGAGCTGGCCGGAATCGACGTGGACCGGCGGCAAATCCGGATCGAGAGCCATCTTCAATTCGACGCGCTTTTGATCGAGCATCGGCCGGACGAAATTCAGCTTTTCCTCCAGCAGTTCCTTCAGGGAAAGAACCGCGCGCTCGGGCTTGGGCATCCGCGCGAACCGCAGATACTCCTGAAGCACCTGGCGGATGCGCCACACCTGCGAACGGATTTCGCGCAGCAGCGCCTGGCATTCGTCGGGCGAGCGGGTGTCGGAATTGACCAGGACGCCCAGCTCTTTCCCGACGAGGTCGAGGTTGAGGAAAATCGCGCCCAGCGGATTGCGGATTTCATGGGCCACCTGTGCCGCCATTGAACCGACCACCGCCAGACGCTCGGCCTGGAGTTTGGCATGTTCCAGCCGTTTGCGCTCTTCGATTTCTGCCTGGAGCGCAGCCGTCCGGCGCTCGACGGTCTGCTCCAGATTGACGTGCGAATCATGAAACGCGGTCAGCGACCACACCACGACGACGAAGAACACGAGGAGCATGATGGCATTCCAGGTCGAAATCAGCGGATTCGGATACGTGGACCCGCCGAATCGGTCACTGAAAAACCACACGACCGCGCAGACAAACCCGACCGCAAGCCCCGCCGCCCGGCCGGCCACCCATCCGGCCAGACAGGTAGGCAACAGATAGAACGCCGAAACCGCCCATTCCCGGCCGGTGAGATAATCCAAAACGCCAATCACGACCGCCAGCCCCACGGCCCCGACAGTCGCGGCTGTTCTCGATCGAGCGAAACGTGCGACAACGGTTTTCACCAGGAGATCAATGCCGGACATTCGACAGGCCGTATCGCATTTCGTTCACGGGCCGGTGTGATTCCCAATCCAATGCAGTGATCGTCATTTCGCTCCACAGCCGCGACGGCGGTAAAGCCGTGCGGAGGGCCAACGGCTCAATTCCCGTTCCCGGACAAGTGTTGGAGCCGCTCGGGATGGCGGAGCTTCTTCAGCGCGCGCGCCTCGATCTGGCGGATGCGTTCGCGGGTGAGGTTGTAGCGCTGGCCCACTTCGTCCAGCGTGTGCGGCTCGTGGTCGTTGAGGCCGAAGCGCAGTTCGAGGACGCGGCGTTCCTTGTCCTTGAGCGTCGCAAGCACCGCACAAAGTTTGTCGTGCATCAGATGCTCGTCGATCTCGGCGGCCATGTCGGGCGTCGAAGGGTCGGGGATGAGTTCGCCGAGTTCGCGGTCGGCATCGCCGTTGACGGTCGCCTGGAGGGACACCGAGGCCCAGGCGGCTTTGAGGAGGGCGCGGACCTGCGAGAGCGGCACGTGCATCTCCCCGGCGAGTTCCTCGGGTGTGACGTCACGCCGCAACTCGCGCTGAAGCCGGTTCCGCACCGCCAGCAGCCGGCTGATCATCAGGGCCTTTTGCGCGGGGAGGCGGATGGTTCGCGACTGGTTGGCAATGGACATGACGACCGCCTGCTGGATCCACCAGCGGGCGTAGGTGGAAAACTTGTAGCCGCGCCGGTACTCGAAGCGGTCCACGGCCTTCATGAGTCCGATGTTGCCTTCCTGGATCAGGTCCGGCACGGGCAGGCCGCGGTTGACGAATTTGCGGGCGATAAAAATGACAAGGCGCAGGTTGGCCAGCACGATCTGCGACTTGGACTGTTCGATGTCGTTGAGGAACCAGCGCATCTGCTCGCATGCCAGCAGGAAATCGGCGGCGGGCATCCGAACCAGTTGCTCCAGCTCGGCCTGGCGTTCGTGTGCGCAGGCGAAGGGCGATGGCTGGAGCGGCGAGCGCACCTGATGTTTGAGGCCTTGAATGTGCTGGCGACAGTGTTGGACGTCGCGCTGAAAAGTTGCGGCCAGTTCGGCCAGTTCCTCGGTGACCCGGTGCTTGAAGGCGAACTGCGGCAACAGCGCGCGAATCCGTTCACCACAACCGTCGAGTTCCGCCCACAGTTGCTCGCGCCGTCCAGCCCCGGTGGTGCGCGTCCAGGCGGCGAAGTGCTGGTCGGCTTCCTGGTCAATCTGGCGGACTTGGTTGGTGAGCTTGGCCAACGAACCGAGGTACGCGGCGCGATGCTCGGTCTCGCGGTCCAGCACCACGCGGTCGAAGCGTTCGCGCGGCGGGTCGGCCAGGAGCTTGTCGGCCAGTGCCACGTGTTCGCGCGCGGCGAAACCGAAGCCGTAGATGATGCGCCGCAGGTTTTCCTCCGCCGCCTCGATCCGCCGGCAGACTTCCACCAGCTCCTCGTGGCGCATCATCGGCATGTTCCAGATGTCGCGCACGTACGCGTGGAGTGGATCGCTCGGGATCGACTCCGGCGACAATTCCTCTTCCTCCTCGTCATCAAAGCCGTCGTCGGCGGGCGTGCGACCGCGCAATTCTTCAAGGGGGACAAATTCCGGCAGACCTTCCATCTCCGCGCCCCCCAACGCAGCTTGATCTTCCACTCGCAGTTTGGCGGAAACCGCACTCATGAAACGATTCACCGCAGTCGTTACCCGAAAACACCGGAGGGTGTTGTTGAACGATTCCACTATCAACCATCGCAACCCATCCGGCAACTGATAGAAAGCACCGGACCGAACACGAACCCACGGCGGCGAGGTTTAGGACGACGGCGACGACTTGCCGGTTACGCGACGCGGCGACGAAGTTCAGATCACCGTCTTGTCGTCGGGATCGTTCGAGCGCGAATACGTGTCCAGTGGTGTCGGCTGTTTCCAATCCGCGCGCAGGCGCACGTCGTGTTGGCCGGAGAGCGCGCCGGGTTCGCTGGGCGGCGCGGTGTCGGACGCGGCGCGGATTTCCCACCAGCAACGGCCGCAGTGATTGTGCTGATGGTCCACCACGAAGCCCGCGCCCTTGAGCATCGGGCCGATCCAGCCCATGCAGTGGTCGCAGTAGTCGTGATATTGCGCGAGGCCGTTGCGGATCAGAAAGCCCTTGGAGGGACACTCGTGCATGTCGATGCGGAAAACTTTCTCTGTCGCAGTGCAATGGTAACCGGCGGCCTCGTGATCGAGCGTGTGGCCCCAATATTCGCGCATCCCGGCGATGCCCCTCGCCGCAATCAACGCCGCCGCGTGTGTCTGCGAATCCCGCGCGATGGCCGCGTCCCAATACTCGCGCACCAGCGGCTCCCCGCCCTGCCGGCGCAGCCACTCGAAGGTCCACTCGTAGTGGCCGCAGAAATCGTAGGCGCCTAGCATGTGGCCTCCCGGATGGCGTTGAGGTCCTGCGGCGGCACGGCGGTGTCGCGGCGCACAAAGGTTTGCCGGCATGAGCCATTTCCGCCGTCGACGCGCGCGGTGAGGCCCGCGGGCGCGGCGATGGCTTCGTTTAGGAAGTAGCAGTGCTGGCAGAAACACGGAACAATTTCGCGCCCGTGCGCGCGCAGATGCTTGAACGCGGGGCAAACCTTCACTTCGATGGTCACGGCGTCGGCTGTTTGGTGGACCTCGACTTCCGCGCCGGGCTCGGCGGCGAAGAACGCGCGCCAGTAGGCGGCGACCGCTGGCAGCCCGCGCTGTTTCCACGCCGCGCTTACGGGCGCGAAATAGTGCGTGCCGAGATCGGTCCAGTAACGCCGCAGCCCCTCGACGCCCAGCTTGTTCAGCAAAAAGCGAAACGTCGCGTTGATGGCGAAGTAAAAATCCGCCGCGCCGACGGGTTTCGCGTCGGTGTACGGCAGCGCGCTGGGCAGGGGCGTTTGCAGGTCCGGGTTCAACAGTACGAGCGTAGTTGATGACTGAAATGGAAGCCAGCGTCATGCATCGTGAATCCGCCTTGTTTCGCCGCCGTCTGCTTGCTATAGCGCACCGACAATGATTGCACGCAGACTTGCCGCTTTTTCTCTCACCTTCTCCGCCACGCTTGCCGTCGCCAGTGCGGCCAACTGGCCCCAATGGCGCGGCCCGGACTTCAACGGCTCCTCGCCCGAGACCGGCCTGCCCGCCAAGTTCAGCAAAACCGAAGGTGTCGCGTGGACTGCACCGATGGCGGGACCGAGCGCGTCGACGCCGGCCGTCTGGGACGATCTCGTCTTCGTCTCCTCCGGCGACAAGAACGCACGCACCATGCTGGCCCTTTGCCTTGACCGCAAGACCGGCAAGGTTCGCTGGCAGCGCAAGGTCGGCGACACGTATTCGCGAGACGACAAGAGCAACTTCTCCTCACCTTCACCCGTGACCGACGGCAAGATCGTTGTCTTCTACTACGGCAACGGAGATCTGGCCGCTTTCGATCTCGCGGGCAAGGAGCTTTGGGCACGCAACATTCCAGCCGACCACGGTGAATTCGCGTATCAGTGGACTTATTCCGCCAGCCCGTTGCTCTTCAACGGCAAGCTCTACATCCAGGTCCTCCAGCGTGACGAACCCGTTCACGACAAGGGCAAGGTGGGCGGTGAGTCCTATCTGCTCTGCCTCGACCCACTCAACGGCAAGACCCTGTGGCGCCACGTGCGCCCGACGGAGGCGAAGGCCGAATCGCGCGAGGCCTTCAGCACGCCGATTCCCTATCAGCACAACGGCCGCTGGGAATTGCTCGTCCTCGGCGGCGACATGGTCAGCGGCCACGACCTCGCGACGGGGAAGGAATTCTGGCGGTGGGGCACGTGGAATCCCGAACGCATCGGCCACTGGCGTCTGGTTCCTTCGCCGGTCGCGGGTGGCGGTGTTGTGCTGGCGTCCGCGCCCAAGCGCGGCCCGGTCACCGCCGTGAAACTCGGCGGCAACGGCACGCTGCCCGATTCCTCGATCGCCTGGCAAGGTCCCGACCGCGCGATCTCGACGGACGTGCCGACGCCGCTCTTTTACCAGGGCGATTTCTTTGTGCTCTCCGACGTGGCCAAATCGCTCACGCGTCTTTCGCCCGACGGCAAGGTGAAGTGGACCGTCGCCACGCCGGGCTTCAAGAAATACGAATCCTCGCCCACGGGCGCCGATGGAAAGATTTACCTGATGAACTTCGCCGGCGACGTCGTTGTGGTGGATGCGAGCAACGGCCAGGTTCTCCTCAACACGCCGATGGGCGAACCGGGTGACGACGCCACGCGCTCCGTGATCGCCGTCGCCCACGGCCAGCTTTTCATCCGCACGAACTCGAAGCTGTGCTGCGTGGGGAAGGGCGGGCCGACCGCGAGCCACTGATTTCACGAAATTGCACAGACACCGGGGGCGTGGCTGCGGAATGAAATGAATTGAGGTAAAAGGACTGCCCGCCCCGTCGCCAGACGCAGTTCACTCGCGCGCGAAGACGACGCGCGTGCCGGCGATCAAATCGTGCAGCGCGCGTTTGTCGTCTCGAAACGCGACCATCAGGTAGCCGATGCTCAGGATCAACCCGCTGAGGACCGACCCGAGGAACCGGAAGAAGGAAATCCAGTAGCCGATCCGTGAGCCATCGACCTTCAACACGCGCAGGTTGAAAACCATTTTGCCGAACGTCGCGCCGAAGTGCGCCGTCATCACGGTGTAGTAGATGCCTGAGATCACCAGGCTGATCGCGAAGTAGGCGGCGAACGCGTTGAAGAACTCCACCATCTCCGCCGCCGTCGGCGTCGCGCTGAGGGAAAACGCGGGCGGGATGGCGACGAGTCGAATCACGACCGCGAGGAGGATCTGATCGACCAGGTGCGCGCCGACACGAATCCAGAAGCCGGCGGTCACCAGTCCGGTCGATGGCAACGCTCCGGGCAGCGGCGGCAGTTGCGCCAGTTCGACCTCAAGCTCCTCGAAGTTCGCGGCCGGTTGCCACCGATCGGCGTCCGAGCGCCAGACCTGCGTCGCGGGTACGATGCGGCCCTCGCGCAGCCAGGCGAGCAACTCGGCCAGCGTCACCGGGCCATATTCGCGGCCGTCGCCGCCGATCATTTTGTAAGTCGGTTCCATCCAGGCGGCGATTGTTTAAGCGCGGAGCGGCGCAAAACAACGTCAAACTGGCTGAATTTCCCGCTTGCGTGATGGCGCGAGGCTGGTAACGTGCCGCCCCTTTGTTATGAGAGATAAAGTGCATCCGAAGTATGTGGACGCGGAAATCCGTTGCGCCTGCGGCAACTCGATCAAGACCCGCTCCACCCGCCCGACGATTTTGATCGGCATCTGCAACGTCTGCCATCCATTCTACACGGGCACGCAGAAGTTCGTCGATACCGCCGGTCGCGTGGACAAGTTCCAGCAGCGCATGGTCAAAACGCAGGCCGCCCAGGCCGCCGCCGCCGACGCCGCGACGAAGAAGAAAAGAAAGTAGCTCCTTTCAAGACATCCGCCCGCTGGCTGGCAACGGCCCGCGGGCGGATTGTTTTTTTGCACCAGCCCCCCTCTTACTCATTCTCTTACTCCTGCTCGTAATCTGTGTCGAGAATCGCTGAGCAAGGGAAAGGTCAGGAGCAAGAGTAAGAATTGAAGCATGGACCTCCGTCCGCACATCGCCAAATTCAAGCAACGCTTTGCCGAAGTCGAAGCCGCCCTCAGTCATCCGGCGGCCTTCGACAACCCGCAGCGCGCGCAGGAGCTTTCGCGCGAATACGCGAGGCTCAAGGAACTGTTGGCCGCCAGCGACAGCTACTTCCGGTGCCTCGATGAACTTGAAGCGAACCGCAAGTCGCTCGCCGCGGAGCCGCCGGATTCCGAACTCGCCGCGCTGACGAAGGAAGAAATCACCCGGCTCGAAGCGGAGGAGAAACGTCTCGCGCTCGAAGTGGAGCAGGGCCTCGTGCCGCCCGATCCTACGGATTCGCGCAACACGATTGTCGAAATCCGCGCCGGGGCGGGCGGAGCGGAGTCGGCGCTCTTCGCCGCTGATCTTTATCGCATGTTCAGCCGCTACGCCGAGACACACGGGTGGAAGGTTGACACGATGGACTCCAGTCCCTCAGACCTCGGCGGGTTCAAGGAAGTCATCTTTGGCATCATCGGGCAGGATGTTTACAAGCGGCTGAAGTACGAGAGCGGCGTTCACCGCGTGCAGCGCGTGCCCGCCACCGAGGCGCAGGGCCGCGTCCACACCAGCACCGCCACGGTTGCCGTGCTGCCCGAGGCTGAGGACGTGGACATCGAGATCAAACCAGAGGATCTGGAGATCAACGTCTGCCGCGCCGGAGGCCACGGCGGCCAGGGCGTGAACACCACCGACTCGGCCGTGCGCATTCTCCACAAGCCGACGGGCACCGAGGTCCGCTGTCAGGACGAGCGCTCGCAACTCAAGAACAAAGCCAAGGCGATGAAGGTCCTCCGTTCGCGCCTGCTCGAACGCAAGATCGAGGAAGAGAAGGCGAAGTACGACGCCCAACGCAGCCAGCAGGTCGGCACCGGTGAACGCAGCGAAAAAATCCGCACCTACAATTTCCCGCAGAACCGTGTGACCGATCACCGCATCGAGTTGACGCTTTACAACCTCGCAAGTGTGATCGACGGCGACCTTGATCCGTTGATCAATCCACTCATCGCGAATGATCTGCACGAGAGACTGGCGAAGTTGAAAACGTGATTCCGAAAGCCCTCATCTTCGATTGCGACGGCACGCTGGCTGACACCATGCCGCTGCACTGGCGCGCCTGGCAGCTCGTTACTGAGCGCCACGGCATCCAGTTTGGCGAGGAGCGGTTCTATTCGCTCGCGGGGGTTCCGTCCCGCGACATCCTCAAACAACTCGCCATCGAGCAAGGCAAAAGCATTGATCCGCTCGCCGTGGCCTATGAGAAGGAGGAGGCGTTTCTCAATCATCTCGACGACGTTCAGCCCATTCACGCCGTCGTTGAGATCGCAAAGGCGCACCATGGCAAACTGCCGATGGCTGTCGCGTCAGGCGGCGTGCAGAAGATCATCTGCCTGATGCTGGAGCGCTTGAACATCCGCCCCATGTTTGACGCGGTGGTGACGAGTGAGTTCGTGAAGCACCAGAAACCCGCGCCGGATATTTTTCTCGAAGCCGCGCGCCGCCTTGGCGTGGAACCGCAATTTTGCCGCGCCTACGAAGACGCCGACCTCGGGCTTGAAGCGATTCGCGGCGCGGGAATGGAGGCGGTGGATGTGCGGCTCACGTTGGCGAGACCCCGATGATGTGCTGCCGGCGGCACATTTTTACGGAGTTCCGACAATGAGCGTGGAGCCTGCAGACTTCTTCCAGACGTAACGGTCAAGAATCACCCGCAACGCCGCGGTGAGCGGGATCGCGAGAATGCCGCCCAGCAGACCGCCCAGCAACGTGGTGCCCGCCAGCACGGCGATGATGATCATCAATGGATGCAGGCCGACGCGATTGCCAATGATGCGCGGCGAGATCGCCAAACCCTCCAACGCCTGCACGACCGCAAAGACGGCGAGCACCATCAGCGGGTGCTGCCAGTCGCCGTATTGCACCAGCGACATTGTCAACGCGAGGACGCACGTCGTGATCGCGCCCACGAACGGGATCATCGTCAACACCGTGGCGATGACGCCAATGAGCAGCGCGTAGGGCACTCCGACGAGCAGGAAGCCGATCGTGTAAAGCGCGCCGTCGCACATCGCGACAAGCACCTGGCCGCGGAAGAAGACAATCAGGTAGTCATTGATCGAGCGCAGGACAAAGACGAGTTCGTCTTTGAACCCGGAATCGCGCACGGGCAGGTAATCGGTCCAGCGTCGTTGGATGCCTTTTTTCTCAAGCAGAAAATAAAACGCATACACCGGCACAAGCGCGAGACCGACGACCACGCCGAAGAACGACGTGACGAGACTGAATTGTCCGAAGAGCCAGCGCGCCGCGCGCGCAGCCGACTTGGCCAGCCACTCGGTCGCCGACTTCACGGATTCGTCGCCGAGCAGCCGCCCCCAATCGATTTCGACCGGCGCGCCGGGCGGAGCGGGCGTGACAGCGGGCACTGCGTTCGTCGCACTGACGCGTTCGGCGTGGCGCTCGAAGTAATGGCGCAGCGCCGGCGGCGGATGATTGACCCAGTCCTCGACGCGTTGCTGAAGGCGCACCGCGTATTCGGGCACTTTGGCGACGAGGTCCTGCGTTTCGCGCACGACCTGGGGCACGATGCTGCCAATCACGCCCACCGCGACCGCCGTTGCGACGCCGAACACGCAAAGGATTGCCCGCGCGCGTGGAAGCCGGCGGCGCTCCAGGAAATCCACCACGGGATCGAGCAGATACGCGAGGATGCCCGCGACGGCGATGGGCCAGAGCACGGGGCCAAGCAAGTGCAGCACGACACCAAGTCCCCACACGAATCCGGCGAAGAGCGCGAGGATGATTGCTACCGCCAGACCTGCGGCCGCGGTCCAGATCACGCGAGCCTGCTTCTCGGTTGGCGGCGGAAAGTTCATCCCTGGCCGAGGCGCTTGGATTTTTCCGCGGCGGCGCGCACGGCGTTGATCAATGCGCTGCGCACCTTTCCCTTCTCAAGTTCGTGCAGGCCGTCGATGGTCGTGCCGCCGGGACTGGCGACCATGTCCTTCAATTCGCCCGGGTGCCGGCCGGTTTCGAGGACCATCTTCGCTGCGCCGAGAAGGGTTTGCGCGGCGAGCTTGGTTGCGATGTCGCGCGGCAAACCCGCCGCCACGCCGCCGTCGCTGAGGGCTTCAATCATTACGAAGGCATACGCCGGGCCGCTGCCGCTCAGACCGGTGACGGCATCGAGCAACGATTCCTTGGTCTGCAAGGCAACGCCGACCGAGGAAAACAGTTTCTCGGCAAGCTGTCCGTCGGCCTGCGTCGCACCTTTGCCCGTCGCGAATGCGGTGGCGGAGGCGCCGACGAGTGCAGGCGTGTTGGGCATGACACGGATGACGCGCGCGCCCGGCATGAGCGCGCCTTCAAGCTTCGCCAGCGAAACGCCCGCAGCGATCGAGATGATGAGGTGATCGTGACCCAGAATCGGCCGAAGTCCCGTGAGGACGTTGACGACCTGGTCGGGTTTGACCGCGACGAAGAGAACGGTGGCGCGCTTCGCTACGTCCGCGTTGGCAGCGGTGGTTTTGGCGCCGGTTTCCTTCGCGAATGCGTCGCGCGCCTTGTCGAAGGGATCACTCGCGATGACTTGCTTGGGCGAGACGAGTCCGGCGCTGATGAAGCCGCGGGCGAGTGCCGTGGCCATTTTCCCCGCGCCGAGGAAACCGATGGAGAGAGTCGCTGCCATGGGCGGGTTGTAACAGTTGGTGCTGGCGGGCGGAAGGAATAAACGCGACGGCTCAGGGCGGACACGGTTGGCCGCGAAGGAAATGGCGCGCTTATTCCCGAGGCCAGAAGCGCAGCCAGAATCGTTGCGGCGAGTGAATCAAGAGATCGCGCAGCAGTTCGTCCATGTCGGCGGCGTGCGTCTCTTCGAGCTTGCGGCAGCGGAACAGCGCAACGAGGAACGCAACGCCGGCGGCGGCGAAGAAGACGCTGAACTGGTTCCACTCGAACTCGCGCCAGCCTGCGTGGAGCCCGTGCAGTGAATCGATCAGCAATCCCCAGAGCACTGGCGCGATGCCGAGCGCGAGGCTGCCGATCACCGAGTAGAGGGCGAAGAAATGGCTGCGGCCCATTTCCGGAATCACGACCATCGCGAGGCGCGTCTGCGCCATGTTCGCGAGTGCATTGCCGAGGCC
>DATDFH010000087.1:0-2682 GCA_036522715.1 Verrucomicrobiia bacterium | reverse complement strand
ACCTCGCCCCTCCCGTGGCCGCCGCCATCCAAGTCGTCCTCGACCGCATGCAGGACGAGCTTGCCGTCATCGAGAAGACCGGCTTCATCTCCTATTTCCTGATCTGCGCCGATTTCGTCCGGCATGGACGCGACATGGGCGTGTCCTGCGTGGCCCGCGGTTCGGCGGCCGGTTCCATCGTCACCTACCTCCTCGAAATCGCCAACGTCGATCCCATCCGCTATGGGCTGCTCTTCGAGCGCTTCCTCAATCCCGAGCGCGTCAACCCGCCCGACATCGACATCGATTTCGCCGACGACCGCCGGGCCGACGTGATTGAATATGTCCGGCAGAAGTATGGCCGCGACTCGGTGGCGCAAATCGTCACCTTCGGCACGATGGGCGCCAAGTCGGTCGTGCGCGATGTCGGCCGCGTCATGGGACTCAGCTATGGCGAGTGCGACCGGCTGGCCAAGATGATTCCCAACGAGCTGAAAATGTCGCTCGAGAAGGCGCTCAAACAGTCGCCGGAGTTCAAGCAGGCCTACGAGACCGAGGAGAGCACGCGCGAGCTCATCGACACGGCGTTTGTGCTGGAGGACCTCACGCGCAACGCCAGCGTGCACGCCGCCGGCGTCGTGATCGGCGATCAGCCTCTGGTGAACCTGCTCCCGCTCAAGCAGGACGAGGACGAAACCATCGTCACGCAATACGCCATGGGGCCGGTGGGCGATCTCGGCCTGCTCAAGATGGACTTTCTGGGACTGAAAACCCTCACCGTCATCCGCAGCGTCTGCGAAATGGTCAAACGCACCCAGGGCATCGACATCCCCATCGACACTCTCCCGCTGGATGACCGGAAGACCTACGACCTTCTGAACAAGGGCAACACGGTGGGCATCTTTCAATTGGAATCCGGCGGAATGCGCGATCTGTGCCGCAAGTTTCAAATCAGTTCCGTCGAGCACATCACCGCCCTCGTCGCGCTCTACCGTCCCGGCCCGATGGACCTGATCCCCGACTTCATCAAGCGGCGGCACGGCGAGGTGGAGATTGTTTTCGAGCACCCGTTGCTCGAACCCATCGCCAGGGAAACCTACGGCGTGCTCATCTACCAGGAGCAGGTCATGCAGGCCGCGCAAATCCTCGCCGGCTACACCCTCGGCGCCGCCGATCTCCTGCGCCGCGCCATGGGCAAGAAAAAGCCGGAGGAAATGGCCAAGCAACGCGAGGGCTTCGTCAAGGGCTGCGCGAAGACCAACCATATCCCGGCGGCCAAGGCCAACCAGATCTTCGATCTGCTCGAAAAGTTCGCCGGCTACGGCTTCAACAAATCCCACGCCGCCGCCTATGCCGTCGTCGCCTATCAGACCGCCTATCTGAAGGCGAATTACCCGGTCGAGTTTCTCGCCTCCATGATGACGAACGACATGGGCTCGACGGAGAAGCTGTCCATCGTGCTGAGCGAGGCGAAGGCGATGGGCGTGGAAGTGCGGCCCCCGGACGTGAACGAGGGGCAGGCCCTGTTCGCGCCCACCCCCGACGGCCGGGCCATCCGCTTTGGTCTCGCCGCCATCAAGGGCGTCGGACAGGTGGCCGTCGAGAGCATCATCAAGGCGCGCGAGCAGGGCGGACGGTTCAGCACGCTGGCCGAGATGTGTGAACGACTCGATACCCGCGCGGTCAGCCGCAAGGCCCTGGAGGCGCTCATCAAGTGCGGCGCATGCGATTGCCTGGGCGAGACGCGCGCCACGCTGGCCGGCGCCCTCGACCGCACGCTGGCTCGCGCGGCCAGCGTGACGCAGGATCGCGTGCGCGGCCAAAGTTCGCTCTTCGGCCTGCTGGAAGAGAACGCGCCGAAGCAGGCGGAGACGGCCGGCCGGCTGCCGGAATGGCCGCAGCACGAATTGCTCGCGCACGAAAAGGAGTTGCTCGGATTCTACGTCACCGGCCATCCGCTCACGCCTTACGCGCCGCTGCTCGAGAAGTATTGCCTGCACACCTCCGTCAGCGCCGCGCAACTCCCCAACCGCAGCCTCACGCGCATCGGCGGCCTCATCGCCGCGGTGCAACAAGGGGTCTCGAAAAAAAGCAACAAACCCTACGCCATGGTCACGCTCGAGGATCTCGAAGGCACCTTGCAGATGCTATGCATGAACGAGAATTATGACCGCTACCGGGAACTGCTCGTGCCCAACAAAGCCGTCCTCGTCGTGGGCGAGGTGAACAACGCCGAGGACAAACCCAAACTGTTCCCGATGGAACTCATGCCGCTGGAGGATGCGCCGAGGAAATTCACCCGGCAGGTGCACCTGCGGCTCAACACGGCGCACCTCACGCCCGAGAAACTGGCCGCGGCCCTGGAACTGGTCGCCGCCCATGCCGGCCGCTGTCCCCTCTTCCTGTGTCTGCGCCGACCGGGTGGCGAACTGATTTTCATCGAGACGCACGAGAAGTATTTCGTGGCTCCGTCCGCCGCGCTGCAACGGGCGGTGGACGAGATGTTCGGCGAGGAGACGTATTACGCGAAGGTGGACACCAGCCTGCCGGAGCGGCCGAAGCGCGCCTGGGAACGGAAAGGGGAAGGGGGCAACGGAGAGGAGTGAAACGCCGAATGTGTTTAGCCCGCGAATGGAACTCCCTCTCCCTGTGAGGAACGAACGGGGAGAGAATTCGCCGAAACCAATTGCGCGCCTTGAACCC
>DATDFH010000086.1:0-3262 GCA_036522715.1 Verrucomicrobiia bacterium | reverse complement strand
CCTGATCGGACCGCATAAAAGCACCATCCCTTGTGCGGAACAGGAACTTCGCGTCAACGAGCGCCCCGAGCAGCGCATCACACGCCGCACGGTCGAGTCCCCAGAGCCGCTGCGCCTGCGCCGTCGTCAACCGCAGTCCGGGCATCTCGATGTACTCGCCCTGAACGCGTCGCAACACATCATCAAGCGGCTGCTGTGCTGGCATTGGTGGCTCCCCTATTCCCAGATGTGAGCAGTGGTCGCGTTGGAAAGAGCAACGCACGTGCCACGCTCAACATTCGTGTCGCGCTTTCGGTGCAGCCGCCGCAATGTCCAACGAAACCAGTGGCTTGCCGTTGAGACGGTCCTCTAAGCCATTTCATTCCTTCCTTTTAGCGTGGGCTTCACGCGTAAGAACCTGTACAGCCGCCGAGGGCGTGCTGTAGGGAAACCGTTCAGAAAACCCGGCGCTCACGGGACTTTGCCGTCCGTTGTGACAACGCTCACCATGAGCCGTGAGCGTGAGGCATTTGCGTTGCAGCCATGAGCAGCGTGGAGAAGAGATGGCGATAAAAAACCTCGAGCTGCACCGAAGCGCGGAAAGCGTGTGGGACCGGACCGGGAATCGATGGAATTGGGATGCCGAACGCTGGCTGATTGCGGCCGCCGCCGGCGGGTTCATGATCGCCGGCCTGCGCCGGCGCTCCGTCACCGGCCTGGCGATGATTCTCGGCAGCGGGGCGCTCGCGTGGTGGGCCTCGTCCGAGATCGATCAGCGGCGCCATCGCCGCGGACACCTGCGTGCGGTCCTGCCGTCGCGCGAGCGCGAAGATCCGATTGTCGAGTCGTCCGAGGAATCATTTCCCGCCAGCGACGCGCCGGCGTGGACGCCGACGACAGGACACACCACCACGGCGCATTAGGCGATTGCCATGGCGGTCCTGCTTGCTCATCTGAAGGTCCCGCTCTCGTGGCGGGAGATTCTGACCCGCACCGTGAAGGAGGCGATGGCCGACAACATCTTCGGGATGTCGGCCCAGCTCGCCTATTACTTTTTCTTCGCGTTGTTCCCGGCGCTGCTACTGCTCATCGCCATGGCGGGCTACCTGCCGGAGCAGACGCTCATCGACCAGATGTTCAAAGCTATGGGGGGATTTGCCCCACCTGCGGCATTGAGCATCATCACCGAGCAGATCTCGAAGATCACGATGGCCAAGCCGAGCGGGCTGCTGACCTTCGGCATCGCGGCCGCCATCTGGAGCTGCTCGTCGGCGATGAGCGCCATCATCAACACGCTGAACGCCGCCTACGACATCGACGAAGGGCGTCCGTGGTGGAAGGTGCAGCTGACGGCGGTGCTGCTGACCGTCGGCGTGGCGCTCTTCATTCTCATCTCGTTCGCGCTCGTCATTGTCGGGCCGACGATCGCCACCAGGTTGGCGGTGTCGATGCACCTGGGCCCGGTGTTCGAGTGGACGTGGAAGATTCTGCAGTGGCCCGTGGTGTTCGGGCTCGTGAGCGGCGGCGTGGCGATCGTGTATTACTACGCTCCCGACGCGGAGCAGGACTGGGTGTGGCTGACGCCCGGGTCGATTTTCGCGACCACGCTGTGGCTCATCGCCTCGCTGGCGTTCAAGTACTACGTCGTCAACATCACCGATTACGCGGCGACCTATGGCGCTATTGGCGGCGTGATGGTCCTGATGCTCTGGTTCTACATCTCGGGCGCGGTGATACTCATGGGCGCCGAGATGAACGCCGAGATCGAGCACGCCTCGCCGTACGGCAAGGAGCAGGGCGAAAAGGTGCCCGGGCAGAAGCGGAAGATCGGCCCGGCGGCGATGCGCGCCTGGGTGGCGAAGCGGCGTCAGCGCGGCGAGAAGCCGCCGAGCGCGGATGAAGTGAAAGAGGCCACCGACCGCGCTCCCGCGCCTCCCGCGCCGGCACGACCGGCTGCCGCGATCGCCATGACGCCCGCGCCGAAAACTTCCGGTGCAACCGGATGGCTCGTGGGCGCCGGCGTAACGCTCGCGCAGTGCTGGATGACGCTAAAAGCCTTGCGCAAGACACGCGCCTGATCAATCGTACGCGCCAAACCAGGCCGACCTCACCGTCGGCCTCTCCGTGAGGCGCGTATGACAATTTCCAGACGAGTTCTGCTTGGACAGTTCGGCGCGGTCGTCGGCGCAGCCGCGCTTGCGCCACGCGCCGCGGCGCAGCAGCAGCCCGTGCCCGCTCCGCCTCCCTTCGACACGCATCGCGATTACAACCCGACGGCAGGTCCGGTCAGCTATCCGGATCCCGACGTCATCGTCATCGATCCGGCGTTCAATGCGCTGCGGGTGAACAACACCGCGATTCACCGTCTGTGGACCGGCGGGCAGTGGTCCGAAGGCCCGGCGTGGTGCAGCCAGGGCAAGTACCTGGTCTGGAGCGACGTGCCGATGGGCGTGCAGCGCCGCTGGATCGACGACGACGGGCGCGTCACGGTGTTCCGCAGTCCCTCGAACAACAGCAACGGCAACACGTTCGACTTCCAGGGGCGTCAGGTCACGTGCGAGCACACGGGCCGCCGCATCGCGCGCTACGAGCACGACGGGTCGATCACCGCGATTGCGGAAGCGTTCAACGGCCAGCGGCTCAACTCCCCCAACGACGTCGCGCCGCATCGCGACGGCAGCTACTGGTTCACCGATCCGCCGGCAGGGTTCACGTTGTACGAAGGCGCTCCTGAAGTCTCGGGCACGCAGAGCAACGACGGACGCTACAACTCCCGCGCCGGGCAGTTGTACGGCGTCGGTCAGGCGAAGCGTGACATCCCGACGGCCAACGTCTATCGCGCGGATGGCCAGAGCGGCCGCGTGGAGATGATGGTGAGCTCGATGAACCTGCCGGGCAATCCCAACGGCATCGCGTTCGGCCCCGACTACAAGAAGGTCTACATCGTCACCAACGGCATCGTGCACAGCTTCGATTTGAGCGCGGACAACAAGCTGTCGAACCAGAAGGAGTTCAGCAACTTCATGGTCGATGGCGTGCAGTGCCGCACGGACGGCATCCGCGTGGACGTGAACGGCAACCTGTGGTGCGGGGCCAACGCCGGCCAGCGCCTCGGCTACAGCGGCGTGACCTGCTGGTCGCCGGAGGGAAAACTTCTCGGCCGCATCCGCCTGCCGGAGACCTGCGCGAACCTGGCGTTCGGCGGGCCGAAGAGGAATCGGCTGTTCATGACCGCGGCGCAGTCGCTCTACGCCGTCTACGTGAACACGCAGGGCTCGTCGCC
>DATDFH010000085.1:0-3870 GCA_036522715.1 Verrucomicrobiia bacterium | reverse complement strand
AGTCCGCTGGCGCGCTACGAGTCCCTCATCGGTGCGCCCGGAGGCGGCAGCGTATTTAACGTCGCCAGCAACGGCATCATCGCGGGGAGCAATCTGTTCCTCGGTTCCTTGTCGCGTGGCACCACGCTCATCGCCAGTCCCAACGCCATCATCGCCGAACGCGCCGCCAGCGGAAACAACAGCGTCGCCAACCGCGGCACTGACTCCGACCTGTTCTTCGGTCTGGCAACCAACGTGGTCGATTCCGCGACGGTCAGCGAAGTGCCCGGCACAACTTCGTGGAAAGGGATCAGCACCGACGGTTTCAACCGCTCGCTGTCCAACAGCACCATCACCGCCGCCGGAAATTTTCATCTCCAGGCCGTCAACGTTTCCAACACCGCGTCCATTTTGACTCTCGGCGATGGTTCGGCGACCACGACGTTCATCACCATCTCGGCCGCCAGTCCCGTAACCGCGTTCCTCGACGCGGGCACGATCCGCCTCGACGATCCGAATTCGCAGATGGGCAACGTGACCTTCCAAGTCCGTTCGGGGGTCACCTTGGGTCTTCGCAGTGCAACCGCGCTCGGAGGCAGCGGCAACAACACCGCCGCCACCAAGGCATCCGTGGAAGTGCTCGACGGCGGAACTCTGACGATCGACAACGTGAGCAACACCACCGTATCCGTGAACTCCTCGGTGACAGTTCGCTCCAACGGCGTGCTCATCGTCAATGCCCTCGACGGGTCGCCCACGAATCTGGCCGCCGGCCTCAACGGCGTCGGCGCGATCACTCTCGACGATGGCGCGGTGATCCGCTTGAGCAACACCAACGCGCTGACCGGAACCCAACTCACTCCCGCCGGCATCGGCGCCAACAAAGTCATCCAACTGAACACGTCCGCGATCAAGAACATCAGCCAGTTGGACCCGCTCTCGATCATCAGCGTCCACGCCAACGGCCTTCAGGTGGAAAGCATCAACCTCGATGGCAACCTGCTGACCTCGATCAACACCGCCAACCGAACGCTGAGCAATAATGCGGTCGGCGCGCAGATTCTCGTCACCTCGGCTGGCGGGACGATCGCCGCGCCCAAGGACGGGGGCACAACGCTCAGGACCCTCACCATCCAGTGCGAGATCAACGCCGCCGGCCCTCTCTACATCGGTTCAACCAACGTCCTGGCCTTTGATGACAGCCCACGCACCGGCACGGTTCAGTTGGACAACACGGTCTTTCCCGCGGGCGACTTAAACTGGGTGGCCGGCAACCTCGCCTTCGGCCGCAACAACAGCACCAATTTCTTCAACGGCACGCTGCTGACGAACGTCGTCGTTCCGGCCGGTAGTTGGGTGCAATTCCTTTTCCAGGGTGTGGACAGCAACAATGTTTTCGTTTCGCAGCTCATCACGATGACCGGTGCGCTCGACACCAATGACGAACGCAGCATGATCCTCACGACCAATCTCACCGGCGCCACCGCCATGCTGATGACGCTCACGAACATCCACATGCGGGATGGCGCGGTGCTCGCCATCGACGAGGCCGGCGTCAACGCCCGTGTGTCGATGATCCTCGATGGCCCGACTGCCACCTACGTGGATACGGCGGATTCCGACACCTATGATTTTCTCGACATCCTCGCCGGCACACCGGGTGCACCGCGCACGCTGTTCCTCGGGCGCACCAACACTGCCGACGGTTTTGCCACGCCGTTCGTGCTCGGCACCGTCGGCGACAACTTTACCTTCGAGCAGATCAACGGCGGCATCCGCTTCTCCAACAGCGCGATTCTCGGCGCGAACATGGTGATCAACAACCTCGGCACCAACTTCGTCCACTCCAGCGGCCAGCCTTATCGTGATGGCGTTGCCACCTTTGACCTCGGCCGCGACGGCGGCACCAACAACCTTCAAACCGCCAACGTCACGATCAACCTTGGCTCCGGCCAGGACGTCTCCGTTGTCGTGGATGAAACCGACAGCACCAACACACTCATTTCGCTCACCAACATTTTCTACGGCCACGTCAACATCCTCAGCAATCAAGCCGGCCTCCTCATCGCCACCCGCGGCCTCGACTCCTCCAACGTCAGCACGGTGATCTTCAACGATGTCACGCTCCAGCCCAACTCCACCTGCAACCTCCAGGCCGCTCAAGAGACGAACATCCTCGCCAACGCGACGCTGCTGGGCGACTCCGTCATCGTCGGCACCACCGCGACATCCTTCCGGCAGTTCCTTGGCAACGCGAACTTGAATGGGCACACCCTCCGGATTGGCGGCACCAATCGGATCAACCTCATCGGCACGATTTCCGCCGGCGGCGCTGTCATCGTCACCAACGGCGCCCGCCTCGGCGGCATCGGCACCGTCGCCGGCACGCTCACCGTCAACGACAGCGCCCGGCTTGAACCCGGACTCGGCGGGCAGGGCATCCTGAACGCCGGCGGCAGCGCGGATCTCCAGGCCGGTTCGACCAACGTCTTCGAGATCTTCGGCCCATTGCCGGGTTCAGGTTACGATCGGCTGATCGTCGGTGGTGTGGCCACTCTTTCCGGCGCGCTCTCGGTTTCCGCCGTGCTGACCAATTACCTCCCACACCCGACGAACTTCTTTACCATCCTTACCTCGGCCTCGCGCAGCGGCACCTTCACCAACGCGCCCCACGGCAGCCGCATCCCGACCGCGCAGAACGACGGCTCGTTCCTCGTCCTCTACGACGCGACCTCCGTAACGCTCGCGGACTTCGCTTCGCCGGTTGACCTCGACGGCGACGGCCTTTCCGACACCTGGGCCCTGAAGTATTTTGGCGTCAGCCCGCTCGCGTCGAACACCGGTCCGACGGATCTGTTCGGCGACTTCGACGGCGACGGCCGGAGTAATTTCCAGGAGTTCATATCCGGCACGGACCCGACCAGCAGCAACAGTGTTCTCCGGATCATTGCCGCGGGCCCGGTCGGCTCGAACGCGTTTGCACTGCAATTCTCCTACGTCGCGACCAACCTCTACCACACGCCCGTTTACAGCATCGAATACTCGACCGACTTCACCACGTGGAGCAATGTCGCCGTGCCTACGCTCACCTTTCCACTCCCCGATGTTGCACAGTGGACCGACGACGGCAGCCAGACCGGCGGCATTCCTCCACGCGACCTGTTTCCGCCGCGCTTCTATCGTCTCCGCGCGCAGTAGTGAAGTCCGTCTCCGGCGTCTGATTTTCGGCCGTCGGCGTCGATCCTGCGAGCGTTGTTTTCTCGCATAAAAATATTGGAACCAGTGATAATCGCGGGAGACTCTGCCGTCAGAGACATCAAACTTTTCTGCGCCATCATGTACACACTGCTCGCTCGCGTCGGTATCCTCCTGGCTTTGCTGCTCGCGTGCGCTGCCGCCGCAGACGCTGCAGACGCCGCCGAGGCCAAACCGACCACCCGTGACAGCAGGACCACCTACAAGCAGGTCTATGGCGACACCGGCAAGGAGCCTGTGCTCGATGTGGCGAAGGAACTGCCGCGGTTCCCGGCCGTCGAGCCGAAGGACGCCATCGCCACCTTCAAAATCAAAAAGGGCTTCAAGCTGGAGTTCGCCGCGCACGAGCCGCAAGTGGTCGATCCCGTCGCGATTTCGTTCGATGAGCGTGGGCGGATGTTCGTCGTCGAGATGATTGATTACTCCGAGCGCCGCGACGAGAAGCCGCACCCTGGACGCATCCGCATGTTGGAAGACAAGGACGGCGATGGTTACTTCGAGACCTCGACGGTGTTCGCGGATGACTTGCCGTGGCCCACTGCGGCCATCTGCTATGGCGGCGGCATCTTCGTCGGCGCGACGCCGGACATCTGGTGGTTAAAGGACACCAACGGCGACGGCAAGGCGGACGTGCGG
>DATDFH010000084.1:0-2980 GCA_036522715.1 Verrucomicrobiia bacterium | reverse complement strand
AATGGGGCGGCGGTTCGTTGGTAGCGGCCCAGTAGGCACCCACATTGGTGATGACCTGCATGAAATGTTTCGCCTCCAGCGGCTTGACTACGTAGCCATTGGCCCCGAGCCGGTAACATTCCTGCAAGTCCTGGGTCTCGCGCGAGGAAGTCAGCATCACTACTGGGATGCACTTGAGCTTTTCGTCGGCCTTGACCTCGCGGAGCACTTCCACGCCGGTAACTTTCGGCATTTTCAGGTCCAGCAAAACGACCACCGGGTCTCCGGCGGGCCGGTCGACATAAGCGCCGCGGCGGTGGAGGTAATCAAGCGCCTCCTCTCCGTCGCGGACCACGTCCACGCTGACGGGCACGTCGCCTTTTTCGAGCATGGCCAGGGTCAACTCGGCGTCATTGTCGTTGTCTTCGACGAGGAGGATGTGTTTCGAGAGTTCAGTCATGTTTTTTGCACGGCTAAGTTTTTTTGGTTGCGCCTTCTGCACCGCCAGTGATTTGGCGGCAATCTGTTCGACCGACGGTTTACAGCAGAGCACAGCCGGCGTGGCTGATATTATCGAGACGCTGCCACGGCCATCTCCGCGGCGCCCACGGCTGCGGGCTTTTTCATCGTGAACGAGACGGTGGTGCCGGCGTCGAGCTTTCCTTCGGCCCAAATTTGGCCGCCGTGGCGGTTAATGATCCGTCGCACGTTGGCCAGGCCGATGCCAGTGCCCTCAAATTCATTCGCCCGGTGCAGCCGCTGGAAAACACCGAACAGTTTGTCGGCGTATTTCATGTCGAAACCGACGCCGTTGTCGCGCACGAAGAAAACGAATTCGCCGTGGAGTGAATCTTCGCAGCCGACTTCAATGCGCGCCGGGTTGCGCGGGCGGGTGTACTTGACGGCGTTGGACAGGAGGTTGGTCCAGACCTGGCGCATGAGCGCCGCGTCGGCCTCGACTTTCGGCAAAGGCGACAACCGCCACTCGATGCACCGGCCTTCGGTCTCCGGCTGGAGTTCCTCGCGGACACGCTGGATCAACTCGTTCATGTCCACCAAGGACGGCCGGAGTTCGGAGCGACCCATGCGCGAAAAAGCCAGAAAGTGATCAATGAGAATGCCCATTTCGCCGGCCGCGTTCTGAACCTTGGTCAGATACCGGCGCGCTTCGTCGTCCAGGTCCGGCTCGGCGCGTTCGCGCAGCGCTTGAATGAAACCGCTCACATGGCGCAGCGGCGCGCGCAGGTCGTGCGAAACGGTGTAGGAGAACGCTTCGAGTTCCTTGTTCGCGGCCATGAGTTCCTGGTTGCGGCTGTTGAGGATCTGGTTTGCTTCGTTGAGGGCTTTGGTCTTGCGGTAAAGTTCGGCGAAGATGGCCACCTTGGATTTCAGGATCGCAGGATTGATGGGCTTGGTCAGATAGTCCACGGCGCCGGCGCTGTAGCCGGAGAGGACGTGTTCGTCCTCGGAGTAATGCGCAGTGACGAAAATAATCGGGATGTCGCGCGTCCGTTTGCGTTCCTTGATGATTTGCGCCAGTTCAAGGCCGCTGGTGTCGGGCATCCGCACATCGAGCACGATGAGCGCGAAGTCCGTGTCGAACAGCGCCATGAGTGCTTCCTGCGCGGACTGGGCTTTGGTAAGGCGATAGTCGGAGGCGTCGAGAATGCTTTCGAGGACCGACAAGTTCTGAGGCTTGTCGTCCACGAGCAGGATGTTGACGGTGTCAGACATGACGCTGGTAGATTAAATCACCGGTAGAGCCATACGCGCAGCAGCGAGAGCAACTGGTCGGTGTTGACCGGCTTGGCAATGTAATCCGACGCGCCGGCTTCCAGACATTTTTCGCGGTCGCCTTTCATCGCCTTCGCCGTCAGCGCCAGCATCGGCAGCGCGCGGAAGCGGGCGTCCTGCCTAATTTCTCGCATTGTTTGGTAACCATCCATCTCCGGCATCATGATGTCCATCAGCACGACCGAAATGTCCGGCGTGGTTTGGATCGTTTGAATGGCCTGCCGACCGTTGGTGGCGCTCATGACTTCCATCTCCTGCCCTTCGAGCAGGGCGGCCAGCGCGTAAATGTTGCGGGCGTCATCGTCCACGACCAAAACTTTCCGGCCACGCAATACCTCGTTCGACCCGTGCAGCCGATGGAGCATCTGTTGCTTGTCGTCCGGCAATTCGCCCACCACGCGGTGCAGGAAGAGCGCGGTTTCATCGAGTAGCCGCTCGGGTGAATGAACATCCTTGAGCACGATGGTCTTGGCGGCCTGTTTCAGTCGCGCCTCCTCGTCGGCGCTGAGGTCCTTGCCGGTGAAGACGATGACCGGCAGTGTTTGGAGCGCCGTTTCAGCCTGGATTCTGTCGAGCACTTCGAAGCCGCTCATGTCGGGCAGTCGCAGATCGAGTACGGCGCAATCGAACGAGCGGTCAAGCAAAGCGGCCAGCGCTTCCTTGCCAGTTCCGACACCGGTGATTTCAATATCCCCGTGGCCGAGCAAATCAATGATCGTCTGTCGCTCGACTTCATTGTCTTCCACCACCAACAACCGCTTGGTATGCGGCTGCGCAAATTCCTTGAGCCGCAGCAGCGAGGCCTCGATGCCCTCGGTCGTGGTGGGCTTCACGACGTAGGCGAACGCGCCGTGCGACAGGCCGTGCTGTCGCTCCGGTTCGACGGTCACGATTTGCACCGGGATGTGGCGCGTGGTCGGATCGAGCTTCAAGTTGTTGAGCACCGTCCAGCCAAGCATGTCGGGGAGGAACACGTCGAGCGAAATAGCGGTCGGCTTGAACTCGCGCGCGAGCGCAAGACCAACCGCGCCGCGCTGCGCAACCAAACCCTTGAAGCCCTTGTCGCGCGCCAGCCCGAGCAGCACGCGCGCATAATGCGGATCGTCCTCGACGATGAGCAGCGTGGTGTCGCCTTCGCGGATGTCGTTGCGGTCGTCCGGGATCTCTTCGTCGCGAGCCTTGGGCAGGACCGGCAGCCCGACAGCCG
>DATDFH010000083.1:0-3659 GCA_036522715.1 Verrucomicrobiia bacterium | reverse complement strand
GCGTGCCCATGTTGTCGAAGAGATCCACGAACAGCAGCGCGAGGATGAGCGGGAACACCTGCGCGAAGTGCGCGAAGACGTATCGCAGATCGAGTGCGAGGAACGTCGGCGCGAGCGACGCGGGCAGGGCGAGCAGCGCGTCGGGTTTACGCGTCAATGTCCCCTGCCCGTCCGCCGCCGGAAGCAACAGGCCGATCACCGTGAGCACGAGCACTGCAATCACGATCGCGCCGCGTACCTTGCGCCAGACGAGCACGGCCGTGAGCGCGACGCCGAACAGGACGAGCAATGATGCCGGCTTCGACAGATCGCCCACCGTCACGAACGTGGCCGGATGGCTGACGACGATCCCGCCATTCTTCATGCCGATGAAGAGGATGAACAACCCGATGCCGGCGCTGATGGCGATCTTGAGTTCGTTCGGGATGGCTTCGATGATTTTCTGGCGGAGCCCTGTCGCGGTGAGCAAAAGGAACAACGCGCCGCTGACGAACACCATTCCAAGTGCGGCCGGCCACGGGACTTCGTTCGCGACGCAAATGGTGTAGGCGAAGAACGCGTTCATCCCCATGCCCGGCGCAAGCGCGAGAGGATAGTTCGTGGCCAGCGCCATCACGGCGGTCATGAGCGCGGAGGCGAGCGCGGTGGCCGTGATGACCGCGCCGGTGTCCATGCCCGAGGCGGCGAGCACGGCGGGGTTGACCGCCAGGATGTAGGCCATTGCGGCAAAGGTCGTGAGGCCCGCGGTGATTTCGGTGCGGACGTTGGTGCGGTTCGCCGTCAGGTGAAAGATTCGTTCGAGCATCGCAGCGGCACCACGCGTCCCGGCGGTAGTGCCGGCTTCTTGTAGCGTTACCCCTTTTTCGTCGCCACGGAATTGTTGGCGGGTCGGAGAAAACTTCGCTTGCACCGCGCGGGCGGGCTTGGTTTCTTCACCGCCATCGAACTCGACGCATGAGCCAGCCAAAGACGCTCGTCATCATCCCCACCTACAACGAGCGGGAAAATCTCCCGGCCATCGCCGACGCGCTGATGAAGCTCTCCGTGCGCGTCGAGATGCTCGTCGTCGATGACAATTCTCCCGACGGCACCGGCCAGCTCGCCGACGACCTCGCTGCGAAGGAGCCGCGCATCCACGTGCTGCATCGCCAGCAGAAACAGGGGCTTGGCCGCGCCTATCTTGCCGGCTTCAAGTGGGCGTTGGAGCGCGACTACGAATTCATCATGGAGATGGACGGCGATTTTTCGCACAGCCCGAACGACATCCCGCGCTTCCTCGAAACGATGGAACGCGAGCACGCCGACCTCGCCGTCGGCTCGCGTTATTCCAACGGCATCCGGGTCATCAACTGGCCGCTGCGGCGCCTGATGTTGAGCATGAGCGCGGCAAAGTATGTGCGCATCATCACCGGCATGCCGATCAGCGACCCGACCGGCGGCTTCAAATGCTTTCGTCGCCGCGCACTCCAGGCGCTCGACCTCGATGCGGTGCACTCCAACGGCTACAGCTTTCAGATCGAACTGACGCACAAACTCTGGCGGCGCGGCTTCCGCGTCGCCGAGGTGCCGATCATTTTCACGGACCGTCTCCAGGGCACGTCGAAGATGTCGCGCAAGATCGTTTGGGAAGCGTTGTTCATGGTCTGGCGCCTGTGGGCCCAGCATGGATTTCGGCGATGGCCGGCGGTCTGAGCTTGGAGCTTCCGCGCGCCGCGGCGGAAATCTCCCCGCTTGCCGCGCCTCGGACATCTGTTAAACCATTCACGCATGATCGCATTGATCGTCGGAACCAACCGCCCCGGAAGCAGCACCCGCAAAGTCGCCCGGCACGTCGAAGAAATCTATGCGGAGTTGAAGGTGCCGCTGAAGGTGCTCGACCTCGCGCAATTACCGCCGGAGATTTTCTCGCCCAGTTCATACGCGGAAAAGCCCGCGTCTTTCGCGCCGTTCGCGGACACGGTCCTCGAATCCGCCGGCCTGCACATCGTCTCGCCCGAATACAACGGCAGCGTGCCGGGCGTGCTGAAGTATTTCATCGACATGCTGAAATTCCCCGAGAGCTTCGAGCGGCGGCCGGCGTGTTTCACCGGGCTGGCGGCGGGCATCTGGGGCGCGCTGCGGCCGGTGGAGCAGTTGCAGGCGATCTTCGGCTATCGCAACGCGTTCAACTATCCCGAGCGCGTCTTCATCCCCGGCGTCGGCGATCAGCTCGATGAACAGGGGCGCCTGAAGGATGCGGATATTTTGAAGCGCTTGCGCAAACAAGCCGCCGGCTTCGTGGACTTCGTCGAGAAACTCAAGGGCGTGAAGCTCCGCCAGTGATGCTCGTAGCAGCCGACGTAAGGAGGCTCCATCTAATCCGAAAAGAAGTGAGCCTCCTCACGTCGGCTGCTACCTCCAAACTGTGAAACCCGTCTCCATCGGCATCGTCGGCCTCGGCTTCATGGCGGTGGCGCATCTGCGCGCGTATCGCGAGGTGCCCGGTGCGCGCATCGCGGCGCTGTGCAGCCCGAACGGTCGCCATCTCGACGGTGACTTCAGCGGGGTGGCCGGGAACGTCGGGTCGAAGGATCCCTTCCGGCACGACATGACGGGCGTGAAAGCGTTTCGCGATTTCGCCGCGATGCTCGCCGATCCGACCATTGATGCCATCGACATCTGCGCGCCAACGCACGCGCACAAGGAACTCGCGCTGACCGCGCTGGCTGCGGGCAAACACGTCCTGTGCGAGAAGCCGCTCGCGCGCACCTCTGCCGACGCGGGCGCGATGCTCACCGCCGCGTTGGCCGCGAAGCGTGTGCTCATGCCCGCCATGTGCCTGCGCTTCTGGCCGGAGTGGGCGTGGGTCAAGCAGGCCATCGACGATGGCCGCTTCGGCAAAGTGCTCGCCGCGCGTTTCCGTCGGGTGGCCGAGCCGCCGGCGTGGGGCCAGCACAACTTCCTCGACGGCGCAAAATCCGGCGGGGCGCTGCTGGACCTGCACGTTCACGACGCGGATTTCATACTGCATTGCTTCGGCCGACCGCGCGCGGTGTTTGCCACCGGCTACACGAAGTTGAGCGGCGCGGTGGACCACGTGGTGGCGCAGTATCAGTTCACTTCGGGCGCCGAAGTTTATGCCGAGGGCGGTTGGGCAATGTCGTCCGGCTTCGGCTTCAACATGAGCTACACCGTGAACTTCGAGCGCGCGACCGCCGACTACGATCTCGCCCGCGGCGCCGAGGCGCTCAGACTTTTTGAGCCGGGCAAGCCACCGCGGGTGATCACCTGCGAACCCGGTGACGGTTACATCGGCGAGCTTCGCCATTTCGTCGAGTGCGTCGCCACTGGCCAGCCGTCAACAGCGGTCACGGCGGCCGACGGCGTTGCGTCGGTCGAGCTTTGCGAAGCTGAAGAAAAATCTGTTCGCGAACGTCGGATTGTCGAATTCTGAAGCCCCCAGCAAACCCACCATCGAATATGAAACTCCAACTCCTGTTCACCTCATTCGTCCTCAGCGCCGCCCTGGTCGCCGGTGCAGCCGAAGCCTCCAAGACCCCAAAAGTCGGCGACAAAGCCCCACTCGTCACCGGCAAGGATCAAAGCGGCGCAACGGTCAAGCTGGCCGACGCGCTCAAGCACGGCCCGGTGCTCCTCTACTTCTACCCGAAGGACAACAC
>DATDFH010000082.1:0-4525 GCA_036522715.1 Verrucomicrobiia bacterium | reverse complement strand
ATCTGCTTGGCGGTTTCGAGCTTCGCGCTCGCGACGGAACCGGCGGGCAACTGCGCGCTCAAGGCTTCGAGTTGGAAACCTACCCCGGAGAAACTCTGCGCCAGCGTGTCGTGCATCTCGCGCGCGACGCGCTGGCGTTCTTCGAGAATCGCCTCGCGTTCGACCTTGCTGCGGATGACTTCCGTTTGCTCGGCGACGCGCCGCTGGAGCATCGCAACCCAAGCCAGCGCCACGGCCGCGAGCACGAGCAAGCCGCCTGCGGCAACCGCCAGCCGCCGCGTCGTCCACCACGACGGCGCGCTCAGCACCGCGATGTCCGCCGGCGAACGCAGCAGCAGCTCGATCGTGCGCGGGTTCGCGCGGAAGCCGGGGCTGCCGATGGATTCCTCGACGCGGCACACGCCGGTGAGGCGGACGCGCGCGCCGTTACGCAGTTCGAGTGGTGTCCGTGCCAGGCGCGCATTGAACACCGTGTCGCCCGAGCGCAGCACCAGTACCGACTCGGTGGGCGTCTCGAGGACTTCGAGCAGTTGCGCGTCGAGCGCGACGAGGTTGGCGTCGTTCGTGCCGGTCAACGCGTCTTTCACGGAAGTTTGCACCGGCGTTGGCTCCGGTTCGCTGCCGGCCTTGCGAAACTCGGCGTCTTCGAGGAACGCGCTGAAGGTGCCCATCGCTGGGAATCCAGCGACTTCGACGACGTCGCCGGGCCGCACCGTTTCCGACTGGCGTGATTGCACGAACAGGCCGCGATTGCCGTCGCGCAGAAACAACGCCTCACCCGGCCGCTGATGCGTGACCACGCCGCGGATGAGGATGCGATGCGGCGACGCGCCTGCGGGATTGAAGTTGAGCAACTCGGCGAGGGAGCACAGCGGCGCGGCAAACGCATCCGCCGGCGCAGGTTCCTCGACGCGGATGTCGGCGGGGTTATTGAGGAACACCTGCGGGGCGACGAGTTGCCGCTTGTCGTTGATGTAGCCGGCCGCCAGTCCGGCCACACGCACGCGCGCATCAACGAGGGGTGGCAGGCTCGTGTCGCCCGTCGGGCGGAGGCGCACTTCCAACTTGCGCGGGCCGAGCGCGAGCGTGATCACGAACGTGTTGGTCTCCACACCCTCGACGAACCGCACCACGCCCGCGACCTCGACGCGTTGATAGTGGAAGCGGCCTGAGAGCAAGTCGTCGTAGGTCGCGGGCACGGCGGGCGGTAACTCCGCGGGGCCGAGCACGTGCACGTTGGTAGCCGAGATGCCGGGGACGAACAGGCCTTGATAGGAAACGCCGGCGACTTCGATCCGATCTCCCGGCCGCAGCTCAAACCCGGCAGGTCGCGCGCTGAAAAAGCTCCCGCCCGTTTCATCCTGGATGAACACCGTGCGTCGCCAGTCCGCCGCCGTGACGACGGCGCGGAGTTTTACCGGATGCTTGAGCGCGGCGTTCGTCGGCGCCATGAAGCGGAGCTGACTCGCGTTGGTGATCAACGGCAGCGGTTCCGTCGGAGTCTGCGCCGCGATGGGCAATGCGGCGGCAAACAGAATGGCGAGGCGCTTCACGCGCGGAAAACTAACGCAAAGGCGCCAAGACGCGAAGACGCAAAGCGAAGACCCGCGCTCCGATGATTACGCCAATACGCCCTTGATCACTTCGCCGTAATCCATATCGAGCCGCTGCCGGCCCGGATACTGGAGCTTGCGCGAGTCGAGGCCCATCTGGTGCAGGACGGTCGCGTGGAGATCGGTGACGTAGTGGCGGTTCTCGACGGCGTGGAAGCCCAGCTCATCCGTCGCGCCGTGGACGATGCCGCCCTTGGTCCCGCCGCCGGCGAGCACGCATGTGAAGCCGTGCGGATGATGGTCGCGACCGGTGCCGGGTGCCTTCTCGAAAAAGTCCGCGCCGGGCGTGCGGCCAAATTCGGTGCCGATGACCACGAGCGTGTCGTCGAGCAGGCCGCGTTGCTTGAGATCCTTGATGAGCGCGGCGATGGGCTGATCCACTTGCTTTGAGAGCTTGGTGTGGTTGATCTTGATGTCGCGGTGCGAATCCCACGCGCCCGCGCTGCCGATGCCGCCGTGGAAAAGCTGGATGAACCGCACGCCGCGCTCGACCATCCGCCGCGCCACGAGGCATTGCTGACCGAACGTTTCGGTTTCTTTCTGGTCCAGCCCATACATCTTCTTCGTTGCCTCCGTTTCCTTTTGTAAACCCAGCGTGTCGGGGATCGCCGTCTGCATCTGGAACGCGAGTTCATAGGACTTGATGCGCGCGCGGAGGAATTCGTCGTCGGGATAGTCGATGCCGGAGAGGCGGTTCAATTTCCCGAGCAGCGAAAAATTATGCTCCTGTTCCTCCGGCGTCATCGTCGCGTCGGCGGGCTTGATGAACGCGAGCGGCTTCGACGGGTCGGTGTTGAGGCGGACGCCGGAGTATTGCGGGCCGAGGTAGGCCGCGCCGTGCGTCCACACGCCGCCGCAGCAATCCGCGCTCGGCTCGCCGATGACGACGAACTCGGGAAGATTGTCCGTGAGCGAACCGAGGCCGTAGGTGACCCACGAGCCGATGGTCGGGTGCGCGCCCTCGCGGACATTGCGGCCGGTGTGGAAGGTGAGCTGCGCGCCGTGATTGTTGTCAATCGTCCAGAACGAGCGCACCACCGCGAGGTCGTCGGCGCACGAGCCGAGGTGCGGGAACCAATCGCTCACCACCAGCCCGCTCTGCCCATAGGTGCGGTAGCCGGTGTTCAGCGCCATGATTTTTTTGTAAACGTCGCGCTTCTGCGTGTCGATGTTCGGCAGGTTCTGCTTGATGAGCGCGTCGTTCACCACGCCCTTGTGCGGCGTGTCCTCGATGAGCTTGCCGGCGTATTTGTTCAACTCCGGCTTCACGTCGAAGCTCTCCAGATGGCTCAACCCGCCGATGAGAAAAATCCAGATGACCGACTTCGCGCGCGGCGTGAACTGCGGCTGGCCGTTGGGCGGCGTGAACGCGGGCGCCTCGTTGGCGCGCAGCACGCCGTCCTTGAACAGCATCGCGCCGAGGGCGACGCCGGTGAAGCCCATGCCGGTCTGCGTGAGGAACTGCCGGCGCGTGACGCCGCAGGTGCCGAAGGGGTTGGTGGCTTTCATACGCTTTTCAGTTTAACGCAAAGGCGCGAAGGGTGGAATAGATGCGGCGATGTCAGTGGAATTTGTTTCATTCATGTTCCGGTCTTCGTCGTAAGTCTGCGCGCCTACGACTTATGAGATCAGGGCCTAGATTCAAACCGGGACACTCACGCCGCAGTTTTTCGTCTGTCGCCTGCTGTTCAAGATCAAGATTGGCGTGCAACAAGTCGGATCGATACATACCGATCACACCGTCCTCGAATCCCTTATCCTTCGCGAATGCGTTGTAGGCGCTGTTGGAGGCGTTCTCTGCGCTAGCAAGTCGGATCGCCTCGTGAAGATCAGAAATACGACCGTGCAGATCCCCGGTCGCTCCTCGCGAAATCGAACGCATGTAAAGCAGATTGCTATCTTCGGATTCTACGGCAATTGCTCTGTCGAAGTCGTCGATCGCATCTAGATGAAACTCCAGCGATTGTAGGCAGGAACCCCGCGACCCATAAATTCCGCCCTCCTCAAATCCGCGCTCAATGGCTGCATCGAAGCAGTCCAGCGCCGCTTGAAGCTGCCCTTTGACGAAAAATTGCTCCCCCTTCTGAAACGCATTATAGGAATCTAGCCACTGTTGATCTGCCTCCGATGGCTCATTGGCCGTCTTCTTGAAAAGACTGAAGATGGACGTGAGTGGATTCATTTCTCAGTGTCTCCGAGTCTCTGTGGCAAATCAACGAATGGTCACGAAATCATTGTGGTTGAAGAGCACCATCACGAGGTTTTCGCGGGCGCGCTGGGCGGGTGAGACCGGCTTCGCTGCGGACTTCGGCGCTTCCACTGGTTTCGCCGCCGTCATTTTGTTGGTGGTCGCTGGCGTTGCGGCAACGGGCATGACCTCCGAAGTCTTCACCGACTTCTGCGCGGCCGGGTTGGCCTGCAACGCGATCTGTTGCTTCAGGAAATCCGCGCACAACTTTGATTCCTCCTTCGTCGGCTTGCGCGCGAGCACGCGTTCGTAGGCGGCGGTGATGAATTTCGCGTCGTCGTTGCCGGATTTCGCGGTGAGCGTTTCGGCGAGCACGTCGGCCTGGGTGAAGGTGAGTTCGCTGTTCGCCATCGCAAGCGCCTGGTGCGGCATCACGGTCACGGGGCGCGAGTAGCATTCCACCGGGTTCGGCCCGTCGAAAATCTTGATGAATTCCACTTCCTTCTCCGGCGCGATGCGCAGATAGACGCTGCGGCGCTTGGAGGTGAGGCCGAGTTTGTTGTCGATGTCCGGCCCGCCCATCGCGAGGTCGAGGCTGCCGCTGACGTGCAGGACGTTGTCGCGCACTGCCTCGGCTTCCATGCGGCGCGAGTTCATGCGCCAGAGATAAACGTTGTCGCGGTCGAGCTTCGTGTTCGCGGCGTCGGGCGTGGAGGCCATGCGG
>DATDFH010000081.1:0-4458 GCA_036522715.1 Verrucomicrobiia bacterium | reverse complement strand
CTCGGAGCGTTCGTCGCTCGGGCTGCTCACGGGCGCCGGGTCGCTCGGGCTGCTGTTCCCGCCGTGCTTGCCGTTGATTCTCTACGCGATCGTCGCGAAGGTGCGTATCGAGGAAATGTTTCTCGGCGGCATCGTTCCCGGCGTTGTGATGGTCGCGTTGACGGCGGCGCTCGGCATCTGGCTCGGGCCGAAGGAAAAGAGCGGAAAGAAATTCCGCTGGACCGAAGCGGGCGCCGCGGTTTGGGACGCGAAATGGGAATTGCTTCTGCCCGTCGTCGCGCTCGTGGCGTTGTTCGGCGGCTTCGCGACACCCCTCGAAGCGGCGGCCCTCACGGCATTCTACGCGTTCGCGGTCGAAACGTTCGTTTATCGGGATTTGAAAATCCTCCGCGACGTTCCGCGGTTGATGACGGAGTGCGCGCTGCTCGTCGGCGGCGTGCTGCTGATTCTCGGCGTGGCGCTGGGTTTCACGGATTTTCTCATCGAGGCCGAAGTGCCGGACCGGTTGCTGGCCTGGGTGCAAACCTCGATTCATCACCCCTGGCTGTTCCTGCTCGTGTTGAACCTGTTCCTGCTTGTCGTCGGCTGCCTGATGGATATTTATTCGGCCATCATCGTCGTTGTGCCGCTCATCGTGCCGCTGGGCGCGGCGTTCGGGATCAATCCGATTCATCTCGGGATCATTTTCCTCGCGAACCTTGAACTTGGCTACCTCACGCCGCCAGTGGGCATGAACCTCTTCCTTTCGTCCTATCGCTTCAACCAGCCCATGGCCGTAGTCACCCGGTCCGTGATTCCAATGTTGTTGGTCTTGTTTATCGGCGTGCTGTTGATAACCTACGTCCCAGCACTCACAACAATTTTGCCGGCCTGGCTCGGCCGACCTTGAGCATGAAACCGATTGACTATCTGATTAATCTGGTGATGAGCGTGTTTCTCATCGTCGGCGTGTACCAGTTTTACTTCTGGTGTCAGCGCAATTACGTCGCGCGCCCGCGCCAGCTCCGGTTGCCGCTCGACGACGCCATCCCCTACAAGCCGCGCTGGGTCTGGATTTACTCCGGCCTCTACTATCCGGTGATTGTGTACATCAACTTCGTCATGGAATCGCCCGGCCAGTTCCTGCACGTGGCCATGAGCTACATCCTGCTGCTGGCGCTGCAAATGGCGTTCTTCATCTATTTCCCGGTGACGACGCCGGAGGAATGGCGCGCGAACAACCAACGCCGCGGCAGGTCGGAGCGGTTTCTGGCGTTCGTGCAAAGCTTCGATTCGCCGGCGAACAGTTTCCCAAGCATGCACACGTCGGTCGCGATGCTCACCGCGATGCATCTCTGGCCGCACCTCGGGCCGATGGTGCTGCTGTTTCCGGCGCTCATCGCGTTGAGCTGCCTGTTCACGAAACAGCACTACGTCATTGACCTGCCCGCCGGCGCGGCGCTGGGTTGGGTGACGTTTCAGGTTTACCAGATGATTCATTGAGCGCCGCGTCCCGCGCTTCTTAGCACCGGCGGAAAGCGGCAGCGTATCGGCGTGAGCGAACTCACCGTCATCCTCCAGCGCATTGACGCGGGCGATCCGCGCGCGGCGAACGAACTCCTGCCGCTGGTCTATGAGGAACTGCGCAAGCTCGCCGCGCAAAAGATGGCGCGCGAAAATCCCGGCCAGACGTTGCAAGCCACCGCGCTCGTCCACGAAGCCTGGTTGCGCCTCGGCGGCGATGACCAGCCCGAGTGGCAAAACCGCGCGCATTTCTTCGCCGCCGCCGCGGAGGCCATGCGGCGCATCCTCATTGACAACGCCCGCCGCAAAAACTACCTGCGCCACGGCGGCGGCGCGCAGCGCGTGTCGCTCGATGCGCTCGAACTGGCCGCGACCATGGACGACGAACAACTCCTCGCCCTCCACGAGGCGCTCGATCAATTGGCCGGACACGACGCGGAGAAGGCCCAAGTGGTGAAGCTGCGTTTCTTCGCCGGCCTGACGAACGGGCAAACCGCGCAGGTGCTCGGCGTCTCCGAACCAACGATCAAGCGGCATTGGTCCTACGCTCGCGCGTGGTTGTTCCGGGAAATGAATTCCGATTGAACAAGAGGAAACGGAGAGAACGGAGGCCGCAAAAACCTTCTCCGTTTCCCCTGTTTCCTCCTGTTCATTCCCTCTTGTTGCTTCTACCGGCGTGCCCCGCGCCGCACGTAGGCAAACGCCGCCAGCGCCGCTGCCAGGCCCGCCACGCCCAACCCGATGATGAACGGTTTGCGATTCACGAGGCCGAGGTCCACCAGCAGGTAACTGCCCAGCCCGCACCCCAGCAAGCCGCCGCAGAGCATCCGCCACCGCGAGCGGAACGGCGCGAGCGTCGCGAAGAACAGCGCGAAAGCCATGTAAATCCACACGTCGTACCGCACCATCGCGTCGTCGCGATGCTGCAACGCGTTTTCGAACAGCGCGGTGATCGTGTGCAGGATCGCCAGCACTTCGAGCCATTTGCTCGCGCGGCGCAGGTCCAGGCTCGGCGCGCGCTCGGTCAGCAGCATGAGAATCAGGAACACAATTCCGTTCAGCACCACGGAAATCGCCTTCAACCGGTCCTCGTCGAAGTAATTCCATGTCTGCGGCGTGATGCCCAGCATCTTCAACGTCGGCCCGTTGAGCGCCACCACGTCCAGCCCGATGACAATGGCCGCGAGCGCGATCAAATGAAATGGCATCGTCCAGCGCACGCGTCCGACGCGCTCGAACGCCAGCGCCACGAACTCCAGCGCGCCCAGCGGCAGACACCACAGCGCCATTGTTTCCGGTTTCTTGTCCAGCCAGTTGAACGGCAGCAGCGCGCTCACGTAACTCGCCGCCGCGAGCGCTGCCGTCGTCCACGCGAAGCCGGTCATCTTCAACCGCCACAAACCAAACGCCGAGACGCACAGCGCGGTGAATGACGCCGCGAACACTTGTTGGTTCGTGAACCGGCCCTCGAAAAGTTGTGTGATGCCTGCGGGCACCGAGGCAAGCACGTGCAACTCCGCCAGCAACGCCAGCATCGCCGGCGCGATGGCCAGCGCTGCGCCCGCGAGAAACGTCGCCGCCGGCAGGCTCTCTTTCCACCGCCGCGCGTAGTGACCCGCGAGTAGTAACGCCGTTGTGAAGAACACCGGCAGCACCCAGCGCCACGGCGCTTCCAGTTCATCCCGCAGCATCCAGACCGTGAGAATGTTCGCCACGACCGTCAGCCACGTCGCGGCGGAAAGAATGGTTTGCAGCGGCGTGATGCGGCGCGCGTCAATGATCCAGTGGTCCTCGTCCGCGAGCAGCCGGCGATGGATGATTTCCAGCGCGTCGCGTTCGTCGCGCGAAATGATGGCCTGGCTTTCCCACGCCTGCGCCTGGGTTTCATGTTCGCTGATCGTGCGGCGCAGCAAATCATCGTAGAGCTTGGGCTTGAGCCGCACGGGTTCGCCGACGAGGAAGCGGCCCAGTTCGAGCGCGATTGTTTCCGCGCTCGGGCGGTAGGCGGGATTCCACGCCAGACACGCGAGGCAGATCGCCTGCAAATCCTCGGGCACGCCCACGGCCACTTCGCGCAGGAACGGCGGCGCCGTGCTGGCAATGGCTTCGAGCACCTGGCTGATCGTGTCGCCCGCGAACGGCGCTTTGCCCGTGAGCACTTTGAACATCAGGCTGCCGAACGAAAATACATCCGATGCCGCGCCGAGCGGCTTGCCCAGCGCCTGTTCGGGCGAGGCATAAAGCGGCGTGCCCTCGAATCCGCGCCCTTGCCGCGCCGCCTCGTCAAGCGAGAGAGCGAGGCCGAAATCCAAAATGCGCGGCCGCATGTCCGGGCCGACGATGATGTTGTCCGGCTTGAGATCGCGGTGAATCAGCCCGCGCGCGTGAGCGACGGAAAGCCCGCGCGCCACCTCGCGCAGCAATCGAGCCTTCTGTTCAAAGTTGAGTTGCGCGGCGAACCGATCCAGCGCGAACCCTTCCACGAACTCCATGACGATGGCCGGCGGATCGGTTTCATCCAGCACGGAAAAAACCGTGACCACGGCGGGGTCGCCGAGCGCGGCGGTGTTGCGCGCCTCGTCGAGCACGCGCTTGCGCACCTGCGCGTCGCTCCGGCGGCGCAGGACTTTGATCGCGACCCGGCGATTGAGCTTTTCGTCGTGCGCGGCGAACACCATGCCCAGTCCGCCCTGCCCGAGTTTGCGCTCGATGCGAAAGCCCGGCAGCCGCGGCAATTCCTCTTCGTGCTCCGACGCCGGACGGCGCTCGCGTTCGCGCAACTCGCGCACGCGCAGGCCGGCCTGGATGCGCTCGCGCGCTTCCTGCCGCACGGCGGTGGGCAATTGCGCGACAAAATTCTCCACCTGCTCGCCCGTCGGGTTCGTGACGCCGCGCAGGAAAGCGTCCGCGTGCGCCGCGGGATTCATCACCGCCGTGCCTTGGGTGGCGGAAGGT
>DATDFH010000080.1:0-4932 GCA_036522715.1 Verrucomicrobiia bacterium | reverse complement strand
ACGTCAGTACGGAGCATCTGTTGCTGGGCCTGTTGAGCGAGGGCGGGCCGGCGCTTAAGAAAAGATTTCAAGCAAACAGCCTAAAGCGCGAAGACGTTTTGAAGGCGCTCGCCGGCCTGCGCGGGAACCAGCGGGTGACCGACGCGGCGCCGGAGGGAAAGTTCCAAGCGCTGGAGAAATACGGCAAGGACCTCACCGCTCTCGCGCGTGCGGGCAAGATCGATCCGGTCATCGGACGCGACGACGAAATCCGCCGCGTGATGCAGGTGCTCACCCGGCGCACGAAGAACAATCCGGTGCTCATCGGCGAGCCGGGCGTGGGCAAGACGGCCATCGTGGAAGGCATCGCGCGGCGCATCGTCAACGGCGACGTGCCCGAGTCGCTCAAGGAAAAGCGGCTCGTCGCGATGGACATTGGCGCGATGATCGCCGGTGCGAAATATCGCGGCGAGTTCGAGGACCGGTTGAAGGCATTCCTAAAGGAAGTCACAGCCGCGGAGGGGCGGATCATTCTGTTCATCGACGAGTTGCACATGATCGTCGGCGCGGGCAAGGCCGAGGGTGCGGTGGACGCGGGCAACATGCTCAAACCCCAGCTCGCGCGCGGCGAGTTGCGCTGCATCGGCGCGACGACGCTTGATGAGTATCGAAAGCACGTCGAAAAGGACCCGGCGTTGGAGCGGCGCTTCCAACCGGTGTATGTGGCTGAGCCGAGCGTCGAAAGCACCATCGCGATCCTGCGGGGATTGAAGGAACGCTACGAGACGCACCACGGGGTGCGCATCCAGGACGGCGCGATTGTGGCGGCGGCGACCTTGTCGCATCGCTACATCGCGGATCGGTTTCTGCCCGACAAGGCGGTTGACCTGATGGACGAAGCCGCGTCGCGGCTCAAGATGGAGTTGGAATCGAAACCCACGGCCATCGATCAACTGGACCGACAGATCATGCAGCTTGAAATCGAGCGCACCGCGCTGGCGAAGGAAAAGGACGCCGCTGCGAAGGAGCGGTTGAAGAAACTGGAGAAGGATCTGGCCAACTTGAAGGAGCGCTCGAAGCAGTTGACCGCGCAGTGGCAGAACGAAAAGGCTGCGCTCGACGCCGTGAGCGTGATCAATGCGAAACTCGAAGAGGCGCGAACCGCGCTCGAACAGGCGCAACGACGGCATGAGTTGACCAAGGCGTCTGAAATCCAGTACGGCGCCATTCCGGACTTGGAGAAGAAGCTCGCCGCGGCCGAAAAGGCGTTGAAGGAAATGCCGCAGGGGCAGCGGTCGCTCTCGCAGGAAGTCACCGAGGAAGACATCGCGAAAGTCGTGGCTGCGTGGACGGGCATTCCAGTGACACGGATGCTCGAAGGCGAGCGCGAGAAGTTGGTGAAGATGGAGCCGCGCCTCGGTGAGCGCGTGGTCGGCCAGCGCGAGGCGATCCACGCTGTGTCGAATGCCGTCCGGCGGGCGCGCAGCGGATTGCAGGAACCGAACCGGCCCATCGGCTCGTTCATTTTCCTCGGCCCGACGGGCGTGGGCAAAACCGAACTTGCCCGAGCGCTGGCGGAGTTTCTGTTCGACGACGAGAACGCGATGGTGCGCATCGACATGAGCGAATACATGGAAAAGCACACCGTGGCGCGGCTTATCGGCGCGCCGCCGGGTTACGTGGGCTACGAAGAGGGCGGGCAGTTGAGCGAAGCCGTCCGCCGCCGGCCTTACAGTGTGGTGCTTTTCGACGAGATCGAGAAGGCGCACCACGACGTGTTCAACGTGTTGCTTCAGGTGCTTGATGACGGCCGGCTCACGGACGGGCAGGGCAGGACGGTGGATTTCAAAAATACCATCGTCATCATGACCTCGAACATCGGCTCGCCGATCATCCAGGAATTTTTCCTCGACGCGAAGACGTCGAAGTCCGACCGGCTCTCAATGGAAGACCGCGTGAAGGCAGAATTGCGCCGCCATTTCCGGCCCGAATTCCTCAACCGCATCGACGACATCATCATCTTCGAGAGCCTGAGCGAGGAGCAGCTCACGACCATCGTGGACATCCAGCTCAAGCGCCTCGACAAACGGCTCGCCTCGCAAAACCTCACGCTCGACGTGGACAAGTCCGCGAAGACGTTGCTCGCACGAGAAGGCTACGATCCGCAATTCGGCGCGCGTCCGCTCAAGCGCACGATCCAGGAGAAGCTGCTCGACCCGCTGGCGATGCGACTGCTCGAAGGCGAGTTCAAACCCGGCGACCACGTCAAGGTGTCGGCGAAGGACGGCGAACTGATCTTTAAGAAGGGCTGAGCAGAACCCCGCGCTACGTCACCCCACCAATTCTTTGCGCTGCGCCTCCCAGCGTTTTCCCAGTTCGAGCAGCGTGTGCGCGCTGAGGATGCGCTCGGCCATCGGGAAGACTATGCGTTCCTCCTTGTCAAAGTGCCGGCGCGACATGACCACTGCGCGGCCGAGGAGCTTCCGGGCTTCCGCCACCGTGCGTGCCTTTTGAATGCGCGCGAGGCCGGCGTCGATTTGCTCATGCTCGCCGTGAAAGTTTTCGTGCTGGCCGAGTTGATGAAGGCTCGGCTCCAGCGGCTCCATCAAAAGCACGTCTTCCACCTTCGAGTGGATTTCGAGCAATCGCTCCAGCAGACCGGCCAGTGCGCGCACCTCGGCCAGCGTCCGCAAGTGCGGCACAGTTTTCTCCACGTGGTCGAACAGGTTGTGGAACACAACGTGTTCGGCCTGGAGTGCCTGGGTGATCTTCATCGCGCAATAATCGGGCTGTCTGCCGGGATTGACGCTCAGACGGCGCGACAATTCAAGTTCGCGCTGCGTGTCAGCAATGCGAACGCACGCGAGCCGCGTCAATTGACGCCGGACGTAAACGGACGCTACTGTGGCACGGTTCTGAGCCGTTAATGCGCCAACTCCTCGCCATCCTCGCCGTCGCCGCCATGCCGTGGCTGGCGCGCGGGCACGGCGATGTCCACGAGCAAATCGCCGCCGTCAGCGTCGAGATCGAGCGGAACCCGCGCGACGCGGCGCTCCACTTCAAACGCGCCGAGCTGCATCGCGTCCATCGCGACTGGAAACTCGCGTTGGCGGATCTCAACCGCGCGTCGCAACTCGATCCGCGGTTGCCCAATTTGGAATTCTGCCGCGGCCGTCTGCTGTTCGACGCGAATCAGTTTGCCGAGGCGAAGGTTACGCTTGATCGCGAACTGAGGGTGCATCCCGAGCACGTCGAAGCATTGCTGCTGCGCGCGCGTGCTGAGGCGAGCCTCAACCTTCGAGCGGCGGCCATCGAGGACTTCTCTCGCGCTATCGCCCTCGCGCGCGAACCGCAACCGGATTGGTTCATCGAGCGCGCGCGCCTTCGAGCAACACTCGGAGACGACGGAATTGCGCGGGCATTGGATGGCTTGGACGACGGGATCAAACGGCTGGGCCGGCTCGTCGCTTTGCAGCAAACGGCGATTGAACTGGAACTCGCGCGCAGAAATTTCGACGGCGCACTGGCGCGGCTGGACGAAATCACCGCGCGATCCGCGCGCAAGGAATCGTGGCTCGCGCAACGCGGCGACATCCTCGTGCGTGCCGGCCGGACAGGGGAGGCGCGCGAAGCTTTCGCGGCCGCGCTCGCGGCCATCGAAACGTTGCCGCCGGCGCATCGCGGCACATCGGCGGTGACGGATTTGGAGAAACGCATTCGCGAACAACTCAGCGGCCTGGCGACGAGCGTGGCACGCGCACGCAATTGATCCATGCGACTCCTGCTCACGCTCAAACTCACCGCGCTACTGACGTTCTCCGGCCAGCTTTGCGCGCAGACGTGGACGCCCGGCACGAACGCGCTGCGTTTCGATGGCGTCAACGACTACGTGACGTTCGGGCAGGCGCCGGGCTTGGGCGCGTCTCGCTTCACGCTTGAGTGCTGGTTCCGCCGCGAGGGCGCTGGAGCCACCACCACGACCGGAAGCGGCGGCGCGACCGCTGTGCCACTGGTAACCAAGGGTCGAAGCGAAAACGACGGCCCGCTGACCAACTGCAATTATTTCTTCGGCATCGACATCAACAACATCCTCGCTGCGGATTTCGAGGAGGCCACGAACAGCACCAGCCCCGGCGCGAATCATCCCGTGCGCGGCGTCACACTGATCGCGAGCAACACGTGGTATCACGGCGCCGTTACCTACAACGGCACCAACTGGTCGCTCTACCTCAACGGCGCGCTCGAAACCAATCTCAACGTCAACCGCCTGCCCGAATCCAACAGCATCCAGCACGCGGCGCTCGCAACCGCCCTCAACACCAGCGGCACGCCGTCGGGATATTTCAAGGGCGTGCTCGACGAAGTGCGCATCTGGAACTACGCCCGCACGGCGGCGCAGATCTCGAACAACCTCTACGTCGAGATCACGTCCGCGCCCGGTCTGATAGGTCGCTGGGGCTTGAACGAAGCCGGAGGCGCCACGGCGTTCGACTCTTCCGGCAGCGGCATCAACGGCACGCTCGTCAACGGCCCGACGTGGATTCCGATCCTCGTCACCAACGTCACGCGCGGTCCGTATCTGCAACTCGCCACGCCCACGAGCATCATCGTGCGCTGGCGCACCGACGTGCCGACCGACAGCCGCGTGAAATTCGGCGTAAGCCCTACGAACCTCACTTCGTTCGTCGACAACGCGACGAGCACGACCGAGCACGAGGTTCAGATCAGCGGTCTTTCGGCCGACACACGCTATTACTACTCCGTCGGTGCCATCGCCGCCGTGCTCGTGGGCGGGGACACGAATCATTTTTTCGTGACCGCGCCATTGCCCGGCACGCCGCGGCCCACGCGCATCTGGGCGATCGGCGATGCGGGGACGGCGAACCAGCCTGATTCGCCTTTTTACGTTCGCGACCCGTTCGGGATGCGCGACGCTTATTATGCTTACGCCGG
>DATDFH010000079.1:0-3751 GCA_036522715.1 Verrucomicrobiia bacterium | reverse complement strand
AACTGAAGATGGGCAAGCGCTGCCTGCCGCCGGCGTCATTGCGCAAGCTGAAGGAGCTGTCGCAGTTCGTCGATGAGATCGCGAACCTTCGCCACAACTCGCGCCAGCCGTGGGTCGGCTCGGCGGCGTTCGCGCACAAGGGCGGCACGCACGTCAATGCGGTGCAGAAGCTCGCTGCCAGTTACGAGCACATCGACCCTGCGCTCGTCGGCAATGCCCGGAACATCCTCATCAGCGACCTCGCCGGCCGGAGCAACATCTTGATGAAAGCGCGCGACCTTGGTTTCCGGCTGGCCGATGACGCGCCCGAGACGAAGTCCATCCTCAACCGCGTGAAGGAACTCGAACATTCCGGCTACGAATACGAGGCCGCCGAGGCGTCCCTCGCGCTGCTCATCCGCGGCATCTTGAATCACAATCCCGATCTGCTCTTCACCGTCGATGCCTACCACGTCTCGATGCGCCGCGACGCGAAGGAGTCCGTGTGCGAAGCGACCGTGCGGGTGCGCGTGGGCGACGTGGTCCATCACACCGTGGCCGAAGGCGACGGCCCGGTGAACGCGCTCGACGGCGCGCTGCGTTCCGCGCTGGTGAAGTCGTTCCCGCAGCTCAAGCAGGTGAAGCTCACCGATTACAAGGTGCGCATCCTCGACACCGCGACCGGCACTGCCGCCAAGACCCGCGTGCTCATCGCGTCAACCGACGGCCGACGCGAATGGGGCACTGTTGGTGTGAGCGAGAACATCATCGAGGCGAGCCTCCAGGCGCTCGTGGACTCGATGGAGTACGCACTGTTGCGCAAGTGATGGACGCCTATACGCCGTGCTGTATATTCAGCGCATGAAACGTGGCAACAAATATCCATCCGGCGAAGGCAAGGCTGCCGAACTGCGCGAAGGCCCGGCTGCACCAGTGCCAGAGACTGAGTCGATGATCCGCACGCAGATTTACCTGAGCCGGCCCGAGTATGACTTTGTCCAGTCCGAAGCCGCGCAGCGGAAGGAGCCAATGGCCGCGGTCATCCGTTCCTACATCGACGAGAAGATGCAGTTGCCCGACGAAGCCTGGGCGGACAATCCCATGCTGAAGCCCACGCCGCGCGATCCGAAGCTCGACCTGCCGGAGGACGCCGCGATCAACCACGATCACTACCTCTACGGCACGCCGAAGAAGTACGCGAAGGTGAAGGGCAAGTGGGTTCTGTTGGAGGCGAAGGGGACCCGACGCTGATGCACGGCCACCGCGTGTTCATCGACTCCTCGTTCTGGATCGCGTTTCGCAATGAACGCCAGTCGCATCATCCCGGCGCGCGCGAGATCGTCGGCCGGCTTTTTCGCGAGCGGACCCAATTCATCAGCACGCCCTTTGTGTTCGCGGAGGTTCATGCGACCTTCAGCCGGTCGCCACGCGTGCGCGAACAGATCATCGCGGACTTTTGGGAAAACCCGCTGCTTCACATGGCGGAGGTGTCGCAATCGGATCATCAGGCCGCCATCGCGTTGCTTCGCCAGCACGACGACAAGAGCTATCCGTTCTGTGACGCCATCTCGTTTGTGATCATGGAACGACTCGAAGTAGAGCGCGTCGCGGCGTTTGACGAGCACTTCCGCCAGTTTGGCGGGTTTGAAATCATCAGTTGAAAATTGTGAGCGAGATTCCAAAAGCCTACGAACCGCAGTCCGTTGAGGACAAATGGTATGACTTCTGGCTGAAGCAGAATTGTTTCACGGCCGATCCGAAGTCGCCCAAGTCCGCGTATTCCATCGTCATCCCGCCGCCGAACGTCACGGGCATGCTCCATATGGGGCATGTGCTCAACAACACCATCCAGGACATCCTCAGCCGCAAGGCGCGCATGGACGGCAAGGAAGTCCTCTGGCTGCCCGGCACCGACCACGCCGGCATCGCCACGCAGGTGCAGGTCGAGAAGGCGCTGAAGAAGGAGGAGCGTGTGACGAAATACGATCTCGGCCGGGAAAAATTTCTCGAGCGCGTCTGGGCGTGGAAGGAAAAGCACGAGGGCATCATCATTAACCAGCTCAAGAAGCTCGGATGCTCGTGCGATTGGACGCGCGAACGCTTCACGATGGACCCGGAGTATTCGCGCTGCGTGCAAAAGGTTTTCGTCGAGCTTTACAAGAAGGGCCTCATCTATCGCGGCAAGCGGATGGTGAATTGGTGTCCCGCGTCGCTCACCGCTTTGTCGGATGAAGAAGTCGAAATGGAATCGCAGAAGGGCTTTCTCTACTACTTCAAAGTCGAGATTGCTGAACAGCCCGGCACGTTCCTCACCATCGCCACCACGCGGCCGGAAACCATTCCCGGCGACACGGCCATTGCGGTGAATCCGAAAGACCCGCGTTACGCGAAGTTCATCGGCAAGCACGCCATTCGCCCGCTGCCCGCTGAATTGCCGGCGGAGAAAAAGCTCATCCCGATCATCGGCGATGAATACGTGGACTTCGAGTTCGGCACGGGCGTGCTCAAGGTGACGCCCGCGCACGACAAGAACGACTTCGACATCGGCCAGTGGCACAAGCTCGCCGCCGTGGACATCATGAACCCGAACGGTTCGATGAACGATCTCGCCGGCAAGGACCTTACGGGCCTGGATCGTTTCGAGGCGCGCAAAGTGGCGGTGGAAAAGCTCAAGGAACTCGGCGCGGTGGAGAAGGAAGAACCTTACGAAAACAAAATCGGTTTCAGCCAGCGCGCGCGCGTGCCTATTGAACCGCGGCTGAGCGAGCAATGGTTCTTGAAATATCCGAGCATGCCGGAATCAAAGGCGTGCGTGGCGGAAGGGCGGATGAAATTTCATCCTGACCGTTGGGCGAAAGTTTATGACCACTGGCTGACGAACATTCAGGACTGGTGCATCAGCCGCCAGCTTTGGTGGGGACATCGGATTCCGGTGTGGAGCATCACTTGCGAAGGAAAGCAAACCACGGATGTCTTCCACATACTTGATCAATGCTTGTCGGAAACGCTTGAAGATTTGCTGGAAGACAAAGGCAAGGAATCGGCAATCAGGATAGTCGATGCTGAAACTGGTGCATTACTGCGTCCGGACGTGAAGGAGTTCAATCACGGCCTGAATGGAATCCGAGTTCATGTTCAGGTGGCGAGCATTGACGAGAAAAGCATTGCCTCGCTGAAGGGCAACGGCTTCACCCAAGACCCCGACGTCCTCGACACGTGGTTCAGTTCCTGGCTCTGGCCGTTTGCCACGATGGGCTGGCCCGAGGAGACCGAGACGTTGAAGAAGTTTTATCCGACCACCGACCTCGTCACCGGGCCGGACATCATTTTCTTCTGGGTCGCGCGCATGATCATGGCGGGCTACGAGTTCATGGGCGAGATGCCGTTCCGCAACGTCTATTTCACCGGCATCATCCGCGACAAGCAGGGCCGCAAGATGTCGAAGCAACTCGGCAATTCGCCAAACCCACTTGATCTGATCGCCCAATACAGCGCAGACGCGCTCCGCTTCGGCACGATGCGCAGCGCGCCGCTGGGCCAGGACGTGCTCTTCGACGAGAAGGACGTGGAACTGGGCCGCAACTTTTGCAACAAACTCTGGAACGCCTGCCGCTTCCGCCAGATGCAAGGCGGCGAAGTCCAAGGCGAGCTTAATCAGCAGCTTCTCACCAGCGACGACAAGTGGATTCTCCTGGGTCTTGGCCAGGCCATTCGCGACATCACCAGCGCGCTTGCTAGCTACGAGTTCAACCAAGCTGCGCAGGCTCTTTAC
>DATDFH010000078.1:0-22326 GCA_036522715.1 Verrucomicrobiia bacterium | reverse complement strand
ACACATTCGCGACCACAGTCCAAGCCGCGGCTTCGGCGGCGCTCAGGTCTTTCGGCAAAGCGCCGAGCGGTTCGGTCGCGAGCTTCAAGGCATCCTTCTCCGCGCCGCGGTAATGCGCCAGCTCGGATTCAAAAAGCTTTGCCAGCGCGGCGATTTGATCCTTCTTCGCTGGTCGCGACAACACGAGGGCTAATCCGAATCGGATTCGCTCCTCGACCGTCGCCCCGCCCTCGCGCACGAGTCGCCGGCCCAACGCCTGCGCCGCTTCGACGAAGACCGGATCGTTCAACGTCACGTAAGCTTGCAGCGGCGTGTTCGTGGGCAGACGGCGGAACGTGCAACTCTCACGGCTCGGCGCATCGAACGTCGCCATGCTCGGATACGGAATCGTCCGGCGCCAGAATGTGTAGAGCGCGCGGCGGTAGCGGTCCTCGCCCGTGCTCGTCGGGTAGGCGCGCTGGCCGTTGAACGCCGCGCGCCACAAGCCGTCCGGCTGCGGCGGATACACCGACGGCCCGCCAATTTTCCTGCTCAATAACCCGCTCAACGCGAGCGCCTGGTCGCGCACGGCCTCGGCGTCGAGCCGGCGACGCGGGTAATGCGAGAGCAGCCGGTTGCGCGGGTCGCGCGCCGCCGCGTCCGCGCTCGCGAGCGACGACTGCTGATACGTCGCGCTCATCACGATGAGTTTCACGAGCGCTTTCATGTCCCAGCCCAAGCCCGACTGGCTTTGAACAGAAGCAAACGAAGGCAACGAAGTTGTCCCTTTGTTCGCTTCGTTACCTTCTGTTGAACTCTTAGGCGAGCTGAACGTCACCGCGAGCCAGTCGAGCAGTTCGGGATGCGTCGGCGCCTGCCCCTGCGTGCCGAAATCCTCCTCCGTCTCGACGATGCCGATGCCGAAAAGTTGCGCCCAGAAACGATTCACCGCCACGCGCGCCGTGAGCGGATTGTCGGCGCTCGTGAGATAACGTGCCACGCCGATGCGATTCAACGGCGCGTCCTTCGGCGGCGCGCTGAAGGCTTTCAAAAAGCCCGGCTCCACTTTGTCGCCCGGCGCGAGGAAGTTGCCCTTCGTCAAGATATGCGTCTCGCGCTGCTTGTCCTTCGCGAACTCCTTCATCACGGGCACGAGCACCGGCTTCACGTCCGCGAGTTCCTTCTTCAACTTCGTCAGATCCACGAGCGGCTTCGTCAGCGACGGCTCGAACTGCCGGTAATGCGCGAACAACTCCGCACGTTGCTTCTCGCTGCGCTTCTCCGGCGCGATGGCGACGATGGCGCGAAGGTTTTCCGGCAACACGCGCACCGGCTTTGCCTGCGGCGTGACCGAGATACGGAATCGGCCGATCGGCGCCTCGCCCGCCTTACCCGCGCCGCCGGGTGTGAGGTTGAACGTCAGCAATGTGCCGCCGTCTTCGCCGACTTTGCCCGTCGTCTCGAACACCGCTTCGTGCGCCCCGCCCGCTTCCGGCACCCAACCGGTTTTCACGTCGCCGTCAATCGCCTTGTCCGCCTCGCTGCCGGCGCGCGCAGCGTCGGCAGTCGCGTTGGCGAGCTTCACCGTGCGACCGCCGCCGAAGCTCACGGTGGCATCCGGCGCAGGAGAGTCATTAACCATCTGCTCGCCGACGGTCCCGCGTGCGGCGTCGAGCGCGAGCACTTTGAAACGCACCAGCCGTGTGCCCGTGCCGCCGTCCGTGCGGTTCCAAATCGCGACATTGTCCACCGCGAACTCCGCGCCGAGGTCCACTTCCCACCAAGGATCGTCGGATGCCTTCGTGTGCGTCGTGGACTTGGCCTTGAAGTAATCGCCGTCGGTGTTGCCATCGATCGCCAGCTTCGCGTCGCCGCCGAAGTCCGTGCTCGATTGCGACGCCTTGCCCTTGGTCGCGACATTCTCGCCACCGCTGAACACCTGCACCTCCGCGAGCGACAACATCCGCCCCGGTCCCGGCAACTCGACGCGCACGAACCGCGCCTTCTTCGCGCCTTCTTTCAGCAGCAACGTCTGCAACTTGAATTCGTTCACCGTCAGGCCAGCCACGGGCTTGCCCGCTTTTTCCTCCGGCAAAATCTCCAGCCGGACCGCCGTGATGTTTTTCAAAGCCGTCTTTGCCTTGACCACGAACGTGTCAGTGCTTTTCACCGCACCGGCGACGAGCACGGAGTGGTCGTCCTGCTTCACGAGCTTTGCATTCTTGCCGCCGTGCAATTCGACTGGCTCCAGCGTCGTCCACGACATCGGTTTGCCCTGTTCCTTTTCCCACGTCGCGAGTCGCGTGAGTTGTTCCGCCGTCGGCGTGGCCAAGGTTTTTTCCAGCGACGCGATCTGCGCCTTGAGCCGCTCCTGTTCCTCGCGCTGCTGTTTCGTCAACAGGGGCATCGTCGGCTCCTCGGTTGGTTTGTCGGAGTCTTCGGTCTGATTGAAGATCGCGAACATCGAGTAATACTCGCGCTGCGTGATGGGATCGAACTTGTGCGTGTGGCATTGCGCGCAGCCCATCGTGAGGCCCATCCACGCCTGCACCGTCACGGCGATGCGGTCCTTCACGGCGGCGACGCGGAACTCTTCGTCATCGGTGCCGCCCTCGGTGTTCGTCATCGTGTTGCGATGAAACGCGGTGGCGACCTGCTGCTCCTCGGTCGCGTTCGGGAGCAGATCGCCCGCAAGTTGTTCGAGCGTGAACTGGTCGTAAGGCAGGTTGCGGTTGAAGGCATTGATGACCCAATCGCGATACGGCCAGATGTTCAGCCGCAGCGGATCGGAACCGTAGCCCGCGCTGTCGGCGTAGCGCGCGATGTCGAGCCACATGCGCGCCATGCGCTCGCCGTAAGCCGACGACGCGAGGAGGCGGTCCACGACTTTCTCGAAGGCGTTCGCCGACTTGTCGTTCACGAACGCGTCCACCTCCGCCGGCGTGGGCGGCAAGCCGGTGAGATCGAGAGACACGCGGCGAATCAGCGTGTAACGATCAGCGGGCGGCGATTGCTTGAGTTTCGTCTCCTTCAACTTCGCCGCGATGAAGTTATCAATCGGGTTCACCACGCGCACGCCGCTCACCTTCGGCACGGCAGGCAGCTTCGGCTTCACAAACGCCCAGTGCTCCGCATACGGCGCGCTCTGTTGAATCCATTTCTTGAACAGCTCGATCTCGCGCGGCGTGAGGGGCTTCTTCTCCTTCGGCGGCGGCATCACATCGTCTTCGTCCTTGGTTGTGATGCGCGCGATGAGTTCGCTCTTCTTCAAATCACCCGGCTTGATGGCGATGCTGCCCTTGCGATCCCTGATCGCCTCCTCGCGGACATCGAGCCGCAGCTTGGCCTCGCGATGCGATTCATCTGGCCCGTGGCAATGGAAGCACTTCGACGAGATGATCGGCAGGATGTCGCGGCTGAAATTGATCTTCGCCGGGATGGGTGCGCTGTCGATCTTCGCGGCAAGCTCCGGCCCGGCAAGCGACACGAACGGCAAGGCAAGCAGGACGGCAAAGACGGCGCGGGTTTTCATGTTCAGCGTGAGGATAGACGCCGCCCGTCACGCCCGCCATAGAGGAATCTTGCCCGCGCAATGTAGGATTCTGAGGGCGGGTCTTCTCCCATTAACACCCGGCTTCAGCCGGGTGTCGAGGCGCCGAGAAACACTGAACCGCTTCAGCAGTTTTTCGCACGCAGGGAAACCGCTAAAGCGGTTGAGCCGATCCATCGCGTTGCCCACACCCAGCTAAAGCTGGGTGTTAATGAGAGGCGGTAAAAACATGAAGCACCTCGAATTGTTCGCTGTCGGCTGGCGTGGTGGGTTTCCGCTGTTGGGTTTCCGCTCGCCTTCATTTCCATCGACGCCCAACATCCGCAGCCATGAACCAGATTGACCTCAAGGGCCGTGCCGCCATCGTCACGGGCGGCGCGCGCGGAATTGGTTTCGCGATTGCGCAACGCCTGCTCGACTCCAGCGCGAGCGTGAGCTTGTGGGACATGGATGCCACCGCTCTCGCGGACGCGGCGAAGGTTTTGTCTGCGCACGGCAAGGTCCATACACACCAGCTTAACCTCACCAATTCCGCCGAAGTGGACGCGGCGGCGAAGGCCACGCACGCGCACTTCGGAGGGCTCGACATCCTCATCAACAACGCGGGCATCGCGGGTGTGAACAAGAAGCTCTGGGAACTCACGCCCGAGGAATGGCGTGTCGTCGTGGACGTGGACCTCAACGCCGTCTTCTACTGCTGCCGCGCCGTCGTGCCGTTCATGCTCGCGGCAAAATACGGGCGCATCGTCAACACCGCGTCCATCGCGGGCAAGGAGGGCAACCCAAACGCCTCGCATTACAGCGCGGCCAAGGCAGGCGTCATCGGCCTGACCAAGTCGCTCGGCAAGGAACTCGCGACCAGCGGTGTCGTGGTCAACTGCATCACCCCCGCCGTCATCGTGACCGACATCCTCAAGCAACTGACGCAGCAACACATCGACTACATGCTCTCCAAGATTCCGATGGGCCGCTTCGGTCAGGTTGAGGAGGCTGCAGCGCTGGTGGCTTGGCTGAGTTCGGAGGATTGCTCGTTCAGCACCGGCGCGGTGTTTGATCTCAGCGGCGGACGGGCAACCTATTGAATATCCTCCGTTGCCAGCACCGTCTGTTCGCATGTAATATCGTGCCATGCGAACCGCGCCCAAGAAGACGAAGATTCTGGTGTCGCTGTTCCACACGCCCACCGAGGCGAGCCGGGAGATTTTTTACTGCGTCCTGCGTGCGGGGCACCTGATCGCCGGGCAGGATTACAGGAAGGTTCATCCTAATTATCCTGGCCACAAAATCCTGCTCTGTCTGCGCGGCAAGGGTTACATCCTCGTCAACGGAAAGACCTTCCCGGTCGAACCAGGGCAGGTCGGCTGGATTTACAACCACCACACCAACGCGCACTGGCCCGAGGACGGTTCGCCGTGGGAAATGCTGTGGATCCGCGTGGACGGGCCGCACATGGACCAGATCTACCAGACGCTCACGGCATCGGGCACGCCGGTGTTCGCCGGCGTGGACAGCCGCGCCTGCGAGGCGATTTTCCGGCGAGTGTTCCGCGTGATGGAGAAGCGCTCGGTGGCGATGGAAGCAGCGTTGCACGCGGAGACGGCGGCGCTGATCAAGCAGCTCTTCTCGTCGCGCCACTCGGCAAATCTGCCCGCGCCGAAGGCGCCGGAAATCCCGCCGTCGCTGGTGAAGCCGCTCGAAGCGATGCGGCTCTACTACGACCAGCCGTTGCGCATCGCGCAGCTCGCCGCGCTGGCGAACATGAGCGTGTCGAACTTCTTCCGGCATTTCAAAGCCGCCACCGGCACCAGCCCGATCGACTGGCTCAAGCGCGAGCGGATCAACCAGGCCAAGCGCCGCCTGCTCGAAACCGACGACCCGCTGGCGAAGATCGCGGAGGAAACCGGCTACTACGATCAGTTTTATTTTAGCCGGGATTTCAAACGGATGACCGGTATTGCGCCGTCGCTGTATCGCGAGCGGGAGCGGTCGGCGCACAAGAAGTTTTTGGAGTCGTAGCAGCCAACGTCAGGAGGCTTCCATCCCTTTGGGCCGAAGGTCAGAACCTCCTCGCGTCCGCTGCTACGCGGTTTTCGAGTGGCAGATTCATCGCCTCCACAAATCCCCTGCCCTTCGCGAGCGTTTCCTCGTACTCCGCCTCGGGCACGGAGTCCGCCACGATGCCCGCGCCGACGTGGAACCACGCGCGGTCGTCGCGCTTGATCGCCGTGCGGATCGTGATGCTCAACTGGCTCTCACGGTTGAAGCCAAGGTAGCCATGCGCGCCGCAATATGGCCCGCGCGTGACCGGCTCCAGTTCGTCGATGACCTCCATCGCGCGAATCTTCGGCGCGCCGGTGATGCTACCACCGGGGAAGCACGACGCGAACGCGGCGAAGTGCGTCACATCGCGGCGCAGGCGGCCTTCGACTGTGGAGACCAGGTGTTGCACCTGCGGATAGCGCTCCAAGCGCACCAGCTCCGGCACCTGCACCGAGCCATATTCGCAGACACGACCGAGGTCGTTGCGCAACAGGTCGGTGATCATCACGAGTTCCGCCATCTCCTTCGCGCTGGTTTGCAGCTCGTAGGTGAGTTGCGCGTCGCGGTCGGGATCGGCGGAACGTGGACGCGTTCCCTTGATCGGCCGCGTGACGATGTGCGAGCCGCTCATGCGGAGAAAAGCTTCGGGCGATGAGGACGCGATTTGAAAAACACCACAGTCGTAGAACGCCGCGAATGGCGCTGGTGAAACATCCGCGAGGCGGCGAGAGAGTTCCCAACCGGAGAACGGGCACGCGGCCTCCAGTCGCTGGGAGAGGTTGACCTGGTAAATGTCGCCCGCGCGGATGTAGCGCTGGGCGCGCGCGACCTTCGCGAGAAATTCGGTGCGGGAGAGGTTGGAGGTAAGGAGTAAGGAGTGATCCGTGAGGGAGGAAGCCGGATGCTGGATGCTGGATGCCGGATGAGGCTCGGCGGCAAGCGCGGCTCGCCAGAAGTCCGCCTGCTCCTCCGCGCACGCTTCCCTGCGCGAGCCATCGGCATCGAGACCGGTCGAGACGATCCATGTCTTACCGAGGCGATGGTCGAAGACGACGAGGCTGTCGTGGAAGCCCACGGCGCAATCGGGCAGTTCGAGATCGTTCACCGCGCGGCGGGGGAGTTTTGGCTCCACGAAATTCTTAAGATCGTAACCCCAGTATCCAAAGCAGCCGCCAAGCGGAAACGGAAGATCGGCCTCGTCGAGCATCTCGTAGCGTTCCATCAAGCCGTCGAGCACGTGCCACGGATTGCCGAACAGTTCGTGCGTCCCGCGATCATCGGTCAACTCGCACCGCGCGCCGAAGGAGCGGAACGAGAGAAACGGTCGCGCGGCGACGAACGAATACCGCGCCTGTGGTGACTCAAATCCCTGGCTGCGCAGCAGAACCACGCCCGGCTCGCCGTCGAGTTGCCTGGCAAGCGACTCCGGCGTGTGCGCGGTCTGGATTTCCTGAATGACAGGACGCATCGGCGGGGAAATTTAACCACGGATGGACACGGATGGACACGGATTCTTTCGTCACTCGAATCAATACTCACTTCCGTCCGCCAACGCGCACATCGAAACTGAAACCCACGATGAAGTTGGATCGCATTGCATGGATCAACTCCACCAGCGCGAGCCGATCGGAAGCGGTGTCCACACGGCCCGTCAGTAGCAGCACATTGCTGTGGTCCGAGTAGTCGCGCACAAATCCGACATCATGGAATCTTGAATCAACGGCGAACCTCGTCCTCGCAGCAGCGACAAAGAGCTTCTCCTGCTGATGTCGTTTCGCTCTCGGACCGATGATAGCTCCATATGCGATCAAACAATATGCAACGAGCAACGCCCCAAGGACCATGGCAAGGCGGAGGGGCGTTTTTTCATCAGCGAATTTCATGCGGAAAGCGTTTCGAGGATTCGCGCCAACCCCGGAACGCGTTTGAGCGGCGTCACCAGCGCGAGGTTCATTCGTTCGGGACGGAAGAAGTCGCGCGCGATGCCGCGGAGTTCGCCGGCAGTGACGCTGGCGAGGCGGCGCTTCGTTTCGGCGGCGGAAGGGATGCGGCCGTAGCCGAGGAAGTGTTCGCCCACCCAGTTCATCTGCGGCTCGGTGCCTTCGAGGTTGAGGTCGAGCTGGCCGATGACGTAGTCGCGCGCGCGGCGCAGTTCCGCGGCGCCCGGAACTTTTTCGCGGAGGCGGCGCAATTCGGAAATGATGAGCTTGAGCGCACGGGGAAGGTTTTCGTCATCGAGGCCGGCGGAAATCACGAGGTCGCCGGTATCGTCGAAGAACGACGGGCTGCTGTAGATGCTGTAGGCGAGCGCGTGATCCTCGCGGACGAGTTGAAACAGGCGCGAGCTCATGTTTTCGCCGAGCAGCGCGTTGAGGATGCGGAGGGCGAAGCGGCGGTCGTCGTGGCGCGAACAGGTGCGGATGCCGAGGGCGAGTTGGGTCTGCTCGGTCCGTTTGGTGCGGAGGTTCACGCGCGGCGCGTCCTGGCCGTCGCGCGCCGGGGCGTATGCAGGTGGCCTGCCATCAGGAACATGCCTCGCATAACCCGCGACCGCCTTGACGACCTGCTGGTGACGGAGATTTCCGGCGGCGGCGATGACGGTGTTGCCGGCCAGATATCGCGTGCGCATGAACTCGACGAGGCGCGCGCGGTTGAGGAAATCGAGCGTGGCGCTGGTGCCGGTGATGGGGCGGCCGAGAGGCTGTTCGGGCCAAAGGGTCTGATTGAGCAACTCCTGCACGAGCTGGGCGGGCTGATCGAAATACATCGCCACCTCCTCCTTGATCACGCCCCGTTCCTTGTCCACTTCCGCCGGCGCGAACGTCGAGTGGAGGAACATGTCCATGAGCACTTCGAGCAGATCGTCGAAACGGTCGGCGAGCGCCTTGGAGTAGAAGCACGTGTTCTCCTCGCCGGTGAAGGCATTGAGATATCCGCCGACGCCCTCGACATCCTCGGAAATTTTTCGTGCCGGGCGTTTGCGCGTGCCCTTGAACAGCATGTGCTCGATGAAGTGCGACGCGCCGTTGAGCGCCGCCGGCTCGAAGCGTCCGCCCACAGCGACCCACACGCCGAGGCTCACGCTGGCCATGTGCGGCATCTCGGCGGTGGCGACGGTCAGGCCGTTGGGGAAGCGCGTGACTTGATACACAGCACGGAGAGTCTTAATGCAAAGGCGCAAGGACGCAAAGGCGCAAAGCCACCAGGAACGCCCGCAGTGCGAGGAGCCGTCCTACTCCTACTCTTACTCGTAATCTCGTTCGCCCCGTCGGAAGCAGGAAGGGAGCAAGCGTAGGAGAAAGATTACGAGTATGAGGAGACGTCGGAGCCGGACTGAACGCGATCTACAGAGGTGGAGCAGGGACGCACCGGGCGGTGCACCCCTGCTCCGATCTACAGAAAGGCGCCGGAGGAAAAAACCCTACCCCCCGGCGCCCGTTCCTCTGTCCCCCCGTGCATCAAGAGCAGCCTAGGCTCTCTCCGCAGTTGAGACACTTGTAGCACGCTCCGTTGCGCACAGTGATCTGCCCGCAATTGGGGCAGCTCGGCGCGTCGTGCTGATTTTCAAAAGTGCTGGTCAACGAAACCTTCACGCGGACACCCACGCCCACGGCGGCCGACTCGACACCGTTGCCCGCAACAGACGGCAGCGTGATGATTTCGGTTTCATCGCTGCGCGGCAGGTCGGACACCGGACGGTTCACACTTTTTTTTTCAATCTCTTCGAGGCCCGGCATCTTGAGCTCGCGCTGACCGGTGTTCGGTGAGTTCGCCTCGCGATAGCCGGGGATGAATTTGACGGCCAGCCAGCGGAAGACGTAGTCGATGATTGACGCGGCCTGGCGGATGTCGGGATTCTTGGTGAAGCCGCTCGGCTCGAAGCGTTGGTGGGCGAACTTCTTGACGAGCGCCTCGAGGGGCACGCCGTACTGAAGCGACATGCTGGTGAGGGTCCCGATGCTGTCCATGAGGCCGCCGATGGTGGAACCTTCCTTGGCCATCGTGATGAACAGTTCGCCGGGCTGGCCGTTCTCGAACAGGCCGACGGTGAGGTAGCCTTCGTGGCCGGCGATGTCGAACTTGTGGTTGACGGCCGCGCGGGTGTCGGGCAGGCGGCGGCGCAAAGGCTGGCCGACCTGGTTGCGGAGCCTGGCCAGCTCGATTTCGAGTTCGATCACGCGGTTCTGTAACGTGCCAGTGTCGGGGTCGGAGGCAGACGGCTTCGCAGCGCCATTCCTGGCCGCGTCACCGCCTTCGTTGGTTTTCTTGGTGTTGAGCGGCTGCGAGCGCTTGGAGCCGTCGCGGTAAATGGCCACGCACTTGAGGCCCATGCGCCACGCCTGGATGTAAGCGTCGCGGATGTCGGCGACGGTGGCCTCGGTCGGGAAATTGACGGTCTTGCTGATCGCACCGGAGATGAACGGCTGCGCGGCGGACATCATCGAGAGATGCGCCATGTAGTGGATGCTGCGTTTGCCTTTGTGCGCCTTGAAGGCGCAGTCGAAGACCGCGAGGTGCTCTGGCTTGAGACCGCTTTGGATCGTCTGGCCATTCTCTTCAACGTCTTCGATGGTGTCGTGCTTCTCGATGTGCGCGATGATCTGCTGAATCGCGTCGGGGCCGTAGCCGAGGCGCTTGAGTGCTTCGGGCACGGTGCGGTTGACGATCTTCAACATGCCGCCGCCGGCGAGGAGTTTGTATTTCACCAGCGCGATGTCGGGTTCGACGCCCGTGGTGTCGCAGTCCATGAGGAACGCAATCGTGCCGGTGGGGGCCAGCACGGTGACTTGCGCGTTGCGGTAGCCGTGCTTGCGGCCCTTCTCCAGCGCGCGGTCCCAAGTGCGGCGCGCCTCTTCCTTGAGGTAGTTGAAATCCTCGCTGGCCTGGATGTCTTCGACCGCGCCGCGATGGTGGCGAATGACGCCGAGCATGGACTCGGCGTTGTTCTTCGCGGCGGGCGCGGTGACGCCGGAGCAACGCGCGTCTTCGTAGCCGGCGAACGCACCCATCGTCGCGGCGATTTCGGCACTCTGCTCGTAGGCATGGCCGGTCATGATGGCGGTGATGGCACCGGCTAGCGCACGGCCCTCGTCGGAGTCATACGGCAAGCCGTAGCTCATGCAAAGCGAACCGAGGTTGGCAAAGCCGAGGCCGAGCGTGCGGAAGATGTGCGAGTTCTCGGCGATGGCCTTGGTCGGGTAGCTGGCGTTATCGACGAGGATTTCCTGCGCAGTAATGTAAATGCGCACGGCCGCTTTGAACCGATCGACATCGAACGTGCCGTCCGCCTTCTTGAACTTCATCAGGTTCAATGAGGCAAGGTTGCAGGCAGTGTTGTTGAGGAAGACGTATTCCGAGCACGGGTTGGTCGAGTGAATCGGTTCGGTGCCTTTGCACGTGTGCCACTTCTGGATGGCGCCGTCGTATTGAAGGCCGGGATCACCGCAAACCCACGTGCCCTCGGCAATCTTGTCGAGCAATTTGCTGGCGTCCTTCTTTTCGAGCGTCTTGCCGGTGATCGTGGATTTAGTGAACCACTCCTTGCCCTCGATGGCGGCCTGCATGAAGTCGTCGCTGACACGGACGGAGAGGTTTTCGTTCTGATACATCACCGAGCCGTAAGCGTCGCCGTTGAAGGAGCCATCGTAACCCTGCTCGATGAGCGCCCACGCCTTCCGCTCCTCCTTCTGCTTGGCGTCGATGAACTCCTCCACGTCGCCGTGCCAGTCGCGGATGGTGTTCATCTTCGCGGCACGGCGGGTCTTGCCGCCGGACTTCACGACGTTGGCGACCTGGTCATAGACCTTGAGGAAGCTCATCGGACCGCTGGGCTTGCCGCCGCCGGAAAGTTTCTCGCGCGAGCTGCGGATGGGCGTGAGGTCGGTGCCGGTCCCGGAGCCGAACTTGAAGAGCATCGCCTCGCTGTAGGCCAGGTGCATAATGCTCTCCATGTTGTCCTCGACGGACTGGATGAAGCACGCGCTGCCCTGCGGGTATTCATACTGTGTGTTGGCGCGCTCGGCTTCGCCCTTGGCGTCGACGTAGTGCCAGTTGCCTTTGTCGGAGGCCTTGCCGATGCCGTATTGGGAGTGGAGGCCGACGTTGAACCACACCGGCGAGTTGAACGCGCCGAATTGGTTGACGCACAGCCAGGTCAGATCTTCGTAAAACACTTCGCCGTCTTCCTTGCTAAAGTAACCATCCTTCACGCCCCAATCGGCGATGGTGCGGGTGACGCGGTGAATGAGCTGGCGCACCGAGTGTTCGCGCTCAGCCTTCGCCGGGTCGCCGTAGAAATACTTCGAGCAAACCACCTTCGTGGCGAGCACCGACCAACTCTTGGGCACGTCGATGTTCTCCTGCTTGAAGATCGTCCTGCCGGAGTCGTCGGTGATCTCCGCGGTACGCCGCTCCCATTCAATCTGGTCGAACGGCTTGAGCTTCGCATCGCTGAACACGCGCTCGACGCGGAGGGCGCGCCGGCTGTTTTGCGGACGCAATGGCCTGGTCTGGCGGGCGGCGGAAACTTTGTTCTTGCGGCGCGCCGCGTGCGGGCGGGGCGTCATCACTGCCTGGTCTTGAGCATCGATCATGGGACTTTCTCTTAACTTGGATTTTGAATTTGCATCATCGGCTCAAGCAACAACTGGTCGGAGAAATCCTCTGCGCGCTCTTGGCGCGCCCATCATCATGAGCGTTCACACCACCAACCGTCAGCCGCTTCATGAGCGACCGGCTTTTCGACTGGCTTTGCGTTCCCGAACACGGCTCCGTCCTGATTGCCTGACTGGCCTTTGAAGCCCTACCATTGCGCTCAAACCGGTCCGAAAAGCTGCCTTCGTCCGGCCCTGTCGGCGACCCAGCCGTCAGCAAGAGCCACAATTAGCAGAGCAGTCTGAGGACGCTAGCCACTACTTATTGTGGTGGCAAGAAGATTTTTCAAAAAAGTTACAAAGAGCTTATTCGCGGACTGGAAGCCCGATTTCGCACGGCCAGCAAGGGGATCAAGGCATCCAGTGAACAGGCCGAGAGCCGCCTTGTGAATGGTGTGAACAACTTCCGAACCAACGAACCGCGACAGCAAAACGTCTCGGGAAACTCTCCGCGACCCGCGCGTTCACCGCTTCGATTTGTGCCTCGACCGGAAGCGGTCCGTCGTCCGCCCGCGCCGCGCCGCGTCAAACTTCGGCCGCTGTTGGGGACGCTCTTTGCGCACCGGGTCAATGGTCTTTGGCCGCGGCTTGGCGACCAGAACGATGGGGCAACCTTCGTAGCCGAACGCCGTTCGCAGCGACTCGGTCAGATACCTTTCGTAAGTGGGCGAGAACAAATCGTCACGGTTAACGAAGAGGACGAACGTCGGCGGCGCTTGTCGGACTTGTGACGCGTAGAAGAACTTCATGAAGTGCCCCTGCGAACTCACGGGTTGCTGGCGGTCGATCGCATCGCGAAGGGTGCGGTTGAGGATCGCCGTCGGGATTTTCTGCCGCAACTGCGCCGCGACATAGCGCACGGCTTCGAGCAGGCGGTCCAGTTGGAAGCCGCTTTTCGCCGAAGTGAAGATCACCGGCGCGTAGTCGAGGAAGAACAATTTCTCCTGCACCCATTCACCGAACTCCCCCAGCGTCGTGCGAAGCTTCGGGCCGCGCCGGGTTTCGCCGCTGTCGCGCCGGCCGATCTCCGCGACGCGCGATGCACGGATTTTTTCCTCGAACAGATCCCACTTGTTGACGACCAGAATGCAGGCCTTTTTGTTGCCGGTAATTTTCGCAGCGACTTTCTTGTCCTGTTCGAGGATGCCCGATTCGGCGTCGAGCACGAAGACGACAATGTCGGCGCGCTCGATCGAGTCGTCGGTTCGCTTGACGCTGTAAAACTCGACCGAGTCGTCGATGCGGTTTTCTCTCCGCACGCCCGCAGTGTCGATCAGGATGTATTTCTGCCGCACGCCCTCGGTCTCGACCTCGAAGGGCACATCCACCGCATCGCGCGTGGTGCCTGGAATTGGGCTGACAATGACGCGCTGGGAGCCGATGAGTGTGTTGATGATCGACGACTTCCCGACGTTGGGCCGGCCGACGATGGCGAGCTTGAGCGGAGAAGATTCAAGTTTCTGGACGCTGGTTTCTGGTTTTCCTCCGGCGTCTGCTTCGGCAGAGACAGAAATCGGAACCTCGAATCCAGAATGCGCGGGCAGAAGCTTCACCGCCTCGTTCATCAGCGCCTCGATGCCTTGGCCGTGAATCGCAGTGACCGGGAAGATCTTATCGAAACCGAGCGCCGCAAATTCATCGGCACCCGCTTCGGCGCGGAAGTTGTCCACCTTGTTTACGGCCACGAGCACGGGCTTTTGCGTGCGACGCAATCGCTCCGCCACTTCGCGGTCGAGCGGGACGACGCCCTCCTGCACATTGACCACCACGACGATCACGTCCGCGGCGTCGATGGCGAGTTCGACCTGTTCGAGTGCGGCGCGCGCGATGGCATCGGTCGCCTTTTCCTTGCGCAGCAGGCCGATGCCGCCGGTGTCCACCAGCGTGAAGGGCCGCCCGCACCACTCGGCCTCGGCGGTGATGCGGTCGCGCGTGACGCCCGGCTCGTCGTGCACGATGGCGATACGGCGCCCAGCGATGCGATTGAAGAGCGCGGACTTGCCGACATTGGGCCGACCGACGATGGCGATAAGACCTGACATGCCACGGAGGATGACGCACCGGCCGCGCAAGAGCAAAAGGGAAAACCGCTGGACAGAGTTCCCCTTGCGCCGTTTCATTATCTCGTGGTCGCTTTCATAAACGGAAAGATCGTACCCGAGGAACAGGCAGTGGTGTCCGTGCTGGATCGCTGTTTTCTTTATGGGGACGGACTCTTTGAAACGATTCGCGTGCACAACGGGAAGCCGTTTCGTTGGGGGCAACATATCGACCGGCTGGTGCGCAGCGCGGAGTCTCTCAAGATCACCGTGCCCCATTCCGGCGGGGAGTTGAAGAAGGCTGCCGAGCAGCTAATCACGCAGAACCAGGCGACCGAGTCGCTCATCCGGGTGCAACTATCGCGTGGCGTCGGCGTGCGCGGTTACTCGCCGAAAAACGCCAACGAACCCACGATCGTGATGACCACCCATCCGATGCCCGAGGGCATGGGCAGCGGCTTGCCGCAGTGGCAGTTGATCACGTCGTCGTTCCGCGTGCCGGCCAACGACGAACTCGCGCAACACAAGACGTGCAGCAGGCTCACGAACGTGCTGGCCCGCGCCGAGGCCGAGGCCGCCGGCGCCGACGAGGCGTTGATCCTCAACTCCGCCGATCACGTCGTCGAAAGCGCGGGCGGCAACCTGTTCTGGATCTACCGCGAAACGATCTGCACGCCACCGCACGCGCTCGGCGCGTTGCCCGGCGTCACGCGCGCCGTGGTGATGGAGATTTGCAACCAGCTCAACCTGCGCACCAAGAAACTCGCGATGAAGCGCGACGCGCTGCTCGGCTCGGAAGGCGCGTTCCTCTCGCTGTCGAGCTGGGGCATCGTCGAGATCGCCTCGCTTGACGGAAACGAAATACCCGGCGCGCCGGTGATCGGTCAGATCGCGCAGGCGTATGACGATCTGCTGAAGCGCGAGTGCAGTTGAACAATGCGTCAGCGACGCGCGCCAAGGCAGTACGCAAACTTGTCCGAACGGAGGAACAGTTGCCCATCAGCGACGGCCGGACTGGCGTTGAACACACTCGTGTCGTCGGCGATGACGTTGTGCGCAAGCAACCCGAACTGCGGCTTCGCGGCGACGACGTAGGTGCCCGACGTGCGGCTGACAAAATAAAGCCGGCCGGCACTGAGAATCGGCGACGCGTAAATCCGATCACGCCGTTGGCCGGTGAGTGGTTGCTCGAAGACGATCTCGCCCGTGGCTGCCTTCGCGCAATAAAGGATGCCGCGCGAATCATTCACCCAGTAGAGATGCCCGTCGTGAACCACCGGCGAAGAAACATTGGAGCCCTTCTTGATTTCCCACACGACGTGCGTCGCCGAAACGTCGCCGTCGCCGCCCGCTCGCACGGCCATCGCGTGGCTACCGGGAGTGCCGAGGACGAAGGCAACGCCGTCACGCACGACCACCGACGGGCAAAGCTCCGCGCCGCGGATGCCGCGACACGACCACAACTCTTTTCCCGTCGCGGGATCGAACGCGCGCAATTTGCCGCTCGCGTTCACAAGCAACTCTTCGCGCGCGCCGACTTTGGCGAGCGTCGGCGTGTTCCAAGACGCCGGGAAACCGCCGCGCACACTCCACACCGTCTTGCCCGTCTGCTTGTCGAGGGCGAGGAGCGTGTCGCTTTCGATGGCGGCGTTCACGATGAGCAAGTTGCCGTGAAGAATCGGTGAAGTCCCATTGCCCCATTGATGCGCCTTCAGACCTGCGCTCACCTGCCAGACCGGTTTGCCGTCCATCGTGAATGCGAACACGCCCTCGTTGGCGAAAAAGAAATAAACGCTCCGGCCATCCGTGACCGCTGAACTTGAGGCATAGCCGTGCGTCGTGATGTATTGCCCTTGGAACGGCTTGTTCGGCTGCGTCGCCTTCACAACGTGTGACCAGACGATCTTGCCCGTGGCGCGGTCGAGGCAAAGCGCATGGCGGGTGAGTTGGGTGACGTCACCCGGATTGTTCGTCGTCGCGCCGTAGCCACTGTAGCAGGTGAGGAAGACGCGCGCACCGCTCACGATCGGACTCGACGAACCAGGCCCCGGCAGCGGCGTGCGCCAAACGAGGTTCTCCTTCTCGCTCCACTTCAGGGGAATCGTCGCATCGGAACTTGTGCCGTCGCCGTTCGGCCCGCGGAAGCGCGGCCAGTCGGCGGCGGAGAGAGTCGCGGCGCCGATGACGGGGAACAGCAAAGCCAGCCGGGAGATTGTGTTCATGGAATTTCAGCCGCGAGCCTACGATGCGCTGCACTCAGCCGCGATTAGAAAATTGTTTCCGCGTGCTGAATGGCGTGGCTAGCTTCGCGTCAGTTCACCGATTGCATGAAACGCCTCCTCATCCTCGCCGCTCTTGTCTCCGTCGTCGTCACCACCGGCGCTGCCCCACGCAATGTCGTCCTCTTCATCGCCGACGACATGAGCCAGGACGCCGGTTGTTACGGCAACAAGGAGGTCAAAACACCGGCGCTCGACCAACTCGCCCGCGAAGGCACGCGGTATCGCTACGCGTTCTGCACATCGTCGAGTTGCAGTGCGAGCCGATCGGTCATTTTGAGCGGGCTGCAAAATCACGCGACGGGTCACTACGGCCACGCGCACGCCGAACATCACTTCAGCACCTACAGCAGCGTCAAGAGCCTGCCGGTAATCCTCGGCGACAACGGCTACAGCACGGGGCGCATTGGCAAATACCACCTTGCGCCGGAGGAGGTTTACAAGTTCGGCACCGCGCTTCCCGGCAGCGGCTGGAATCCCGTCGGCATGGCCAACGAGTGCAAGGCGTTCGTGGCCGACAAGAGCAAGCCGTTCTTCCTCTACTTCTGCACGCTCACCTCGCACCGCTCCGGCGGCGAGATCAAGGGGCATCCGCTCAAGCCCAATCCGTTCGGCAATCACATCGACTACCCCGAAATCAAGGACGTGAAATACGACGAGGCGAGACTCACCGTCCCGCCGCACCTGCCCAATACGCCGGAGTGCCGCGCGGAACTCGCACAATATTACCAGGCCATCTCGCGCACCGACGCCGGGCTGGAGCGTCTCGTGGAAATTCTCAAGGAGACCGGCCAGTACGAAAATACGCTCGTCATTTTCGCCGCCGACAACGGGATGCCGTGGCCCGGCGCGAAAAGCACGCTCTACGAACCCGGCATGAAGTTGCCCCTGATTGTCCGCAGCCCCGACCAGACCAAGCGCGGTTTGGTGAGCGACGCGATGATCTCGTGGGTGGACTTCACACCGACGATCCTCGACTTCGCCGGCGTGAAGGAAGTGATGGCCCCGCCCCTGCGCGCCGGCGATCCCGAAGGCGGTGCCACGCCGAAAGCCGCCTCGAAGAAGAAGCCCGTGCTCGTGAAATACGAGTTCCACGGCCGCTCCTTCCTTCCGACGCTCGACGGCGACAAGTTGCCCGGCTGGGACTTGATTTACGCCTCGCACCAGTTTCACGAGGTGCAGATGTATTACCCGATGCGCGTGCTGCGCACCGACCGCTACAAGTTGATCCTGAACCTCGCGCACCAGCTCCCCTACCCCTTCGCCTCCGATCTCTACGCCTCGGCGACGTGGCAGGCCGCGCTGAAGAGCGGTGACAGCCTTTACGGCAAACGCCGCGTGGCCGATTACGTCTTCCGCCCGCGCTACGAACTCTACGACTTGCAGAAAGACCCCGATGAGCTCGTGAACCTCGCGGGCGACGCGGGGCACAAGAAACTCTTCGATGAACTTGCGGAGAAGCTGAAAGCGTATCAGAAACAGACGCGCGACCCGTGGTTCTCGAAATACGAATACGAATGATCAACATGAAACCGACCCGCCTGTTCCTCGCTGCAATTGGTCTCGCGCTGTTGTCCTCGCTACCCGCGCGTGGCGCGTCCAAGCCCAACATCATCATCATCCTCGCCGACGATCTCGGTTACGGCGACCTCGGCTGTTACGGCCATCCAACGATTCGCACGCCGAACCTCGACCGCATGGCCGCCGAGGGGATGCGCTTCACCGAGTTCTACTCCGCCGCTGAGGTGTGCACACCCAGCCGCGCGGCGCTGCTCACGGGGCGCTACCCGATCCGTAGCGGCATGGCGCACGACCAGTCCCGCGTGCTGCGCGCCGTGTCGATGGGGCACCTGCCGCTAGAGGAGATCACCCTCGCGGAAATCCTTAAAGGCCGCGGCTACTCCACCGGAGTCATCGGAAAGTGGCACCTCGGCGTCTGGTCGAACAACCCCGACGGCCATCCGCAAAAGCACGGCTTCGATTTCAACTTCGGCCTGCCGCATTCCAACGACATGAACCCCACGCCCGCCGCGCCGAAGCGCGCCGGCGCCCTCGCCGAGCAGAAGGCCGAGTGGTGGAACGCCCCGCTCTATCGCAACCACGAACTCGTCGAGCAACCCGCCGATCAGACCACGCTCACCAAGCGTTACACGGCGGAGGCGATCAAGTTCATCCACGAGCACAAACGCGCGCCGTTCTTCCTCTACTTCCCGCACACCTTTCCGCACACACCGTTGTTCGCGTCCAAGGATTTTTCCCGCACGAGCCTGCGCGGCCTCTACGGCGACGTCGTCGAGGAACTGGACTGGAGCGTGGGCCAGATCCTCGACACGCTGCGCAAGGAGAAGCTCGCCGAAAACACCTTCGTCTTCTTCACCAGCGACAACGGCCCGTGGCTCATCATGAACCAGCAGGGCGGCTCGGCCGGCTTGCTGCGCGACGGCAAAGGCTCGACGTGGGAAGGCGGCATGCGCGAGCCGGGCATCGCGTGGTGGCCGGGCAAGATCAAACCCGGCTCCGTGCAACGCTCACTCGCCTGCACGATGGACCTCTTCACCACCGGCGCGAAACTCGCCGGCGCCGACGTGCCCAAGGACCGCGTCATCGACGGCCTCGACATCCGCCCGCTGCTCTTCGGTACGGGCGAGGTGAAACGCGACGCCTACTTTTACTATCGCGGCACGCGCCTGTTCGCCGCGCGCGTCGGCGATTTCAAGGCGCACTACCTCACGCAAGGCGGCTACACGCCCAAGCCCGAGCCGCACGACCCGCCGCTGCTGTTCAACCTGCGCATCGACCCCGGCGAAACCTTCGACATCTCCACCAACCATCCCGCCATCCTCGCCGACATCGCCAAAGCCGTGGAGAAACACCGCGCCACCGTGACGCCGGTGAAGAATCAGTTGGAGGAGACGGTGGCCGCGCCGAAAGCGGCGAAGTGAGATCTAACACGTTGCGGCGAGTCGCGTGGTGCAAAAGATGGAGACCGACTCCTTCATGTCAAAAGACGCAGAGTCGCAGTGCTCCACTACTGCAACTCGACACGGTAGAAGCGGGTCGGGGAAGCTAAGCCGCCTGTCTGCGTCCCATCGTCCGTCCATTCGTAAAAGCCCGTCAGTGGAGTGGTGAACATGGGAGAATCAACTGCGCCCCAGACACTTGATGACAGATCATCCGTGTAGCGAATGCGGTAGTTCCTCCCGACAACGAATGGAAAACGCATGACCGGTTGGCCGGCGTTGTTGAAGGTCAGCAACAAGATTTTCAGCACACTCGTGACATCGTGCAGATCAGTTCCGGCAAGGTATTCGGCGTAATCAGTCAGTCCGTCGTTATCCGAATCCGGTGACGTGTAATCGCCGACCACGAGGTTGGTCGCGGATAGCGTCACGAGGAATGAGCCGAGGTTGTCCGTCGTGTTCAACCTCCCGCCGGTCGCGACATTGGTGAAATTGCCGGTGGCCGACGGGAAATTGAAGAGGGTGAACATCGTAACTGCGGACGGGTAAAAGCGGTTGGTGAGTGAAAGGTTCAGCGCGCCGCCCAGTTCGACCGGGCCGGTGACATTGAGCACGTCGTACTGGTTGGTGGGTATGAGACCGGCGATTTCGAACGTGAGGCGGGCGCTGCCCGTGAGGCCGAGGCGACTGGCAAGCGTCAACGCACCCACCGGACTCCCGGGGGTGATGGTGCCGAAGTTTGTCACTGAAGCCGCGCCGATCACTCCAATTCCTTCGAGGACACCTGTGTTCGCGACAGACACGCGATCAACCCAAGTGACTCCTCCTCCGGCCACCGCGAAAGTGCCTCGTTGCACATTGAGTATCCCGGTGCCCGAGGTACTGGTGATAATGATCTGCCCACCATCATTGCGGACCAGATTGTCGGTGGAATAGGCAGTGGTCCCGATAGCGAGGCTCGCGGCGAAAACAGTGCCGCCATCACTGACAAGCAGCTGGCTGCGAGGGCCTTGGTAACCGACAGTCAGTGAACCGCTGTTGCTCCACGTTGATCCACTGCCCGTTACCAGAGCCACATTGTTTGTGGAGCCATAGCCTACAATGGCAGTAGTGCTGAAGACTGTGCCGGCGTTGCTCACAATCAGACGGTTGTTGGGTCCCGCCAGACCATTCGTAAGACCGCCGGAAATCTTCCACACCGAGCCGTCGCCAACGACGAGAGCAACGTTCGCGCTGCTACCGCTGCTGCCACCCAAGGTCCCGCCTCCAGAGTACACCGTGCCGCGGTTACTGATGATCATTTGATTCTGGTCAGGGCCGAACCCGCCGATGGCCCCGACCCTGATCCCAGCCGAATTGCTCCAGACCGAACCCGCGCCCGTCACCACGACCCGATTGGAGCTCCCGGTTTTCGAGGAATAGTAGCCGTAGGGAAGCGTTCCAATATCGGCCGAGGCGCCGGTGACTATTCCACCATTGCTGATCTCCAATTGATTGTCATCACCACCGCCGCCCACGACAAGCTGTCCCGAATTGCGCCACGCAGCGCCGCTACCGGTCACGAACACCGAATTGCTCAGAGCGGCGGCGTACAATCCGATTGAGCCCGTCTGCGTGACAATGGTGTAGTTGCTAATCGTGAGGTGAACGTTCGTCCCGCTGTTGCCGACGGACAGCACGGCAAGGCCAGCCGGCCGAAACCCAAGGTGGTTTGTATCAAATCCATTGAGCACGTAACCCCCTACTTGATTGGTCAGGAAAAACTCCGTGTTCACCCCGTCAAGCTGAAGGCTTCCGATGTTGGTCATCACGGAGGTCGAATCAATGTGGATCACATCATTGCTGCCGGAGGTGAACCACGGAAGGTTCCCGCCACCGAGGTCCCACGTCGTGCCGGCCATCAGCGAAACTGTATTGCCGAGCAGATTCACGCCCCCCACCAGCAACCCGACGCTCGATATGCTCGCGCCGGTGGCGACGAGACTGTTGTTTGAAGCCGTCGCCGAGTTGCCGACAGTCAGGAGTCCTCCCACCCTCAAAGCACCGCCGTTGCTGACCAAGAGCGAGTTGAATGCACCGGCATGGCCGATGGTCAGCGGTCCGCTGTTGCTCAACACGGAACCGGTGCCGGTGACAACGACAAGATTCGAGTTCGCGCCGGGGTTAAGCCCCAACGTGCAGCCCGGACTGGCCACGCTCCCGCCGTTGCTGATCACGAGCGTGTTTCCGCCGCCGGACTGTCCGATCGTCAGTGCACCGTTGAGGTTCCAAGTTGAGCCACTGTCGCTGACGACCGCGGTGTTGAAGGCCGAAGTTGAATCGAATCCCAAGGCGGCAGTTCCACTCTTCATTGTGCCGCCTCGGTTGACGAGCAACTGGTTGAAACCACTTGCTGCACCGACGACGAGCAGCGCACCGTTGGCGATCCAAGTGGAACCCGCGCCGGTCACGAGAGCCGTGTTGTTGGTGCTGAGTGCAGTCAGGCCGATGACCGCATCCAGATTGCTCAACACGCCGCCATTCGTGACGACGAGCAGCGAGTATGGAGCGTTGGAGCCAATGTAGTTGGTAACGCCCACTTCGATGGACACGCCGTCCACGACGTTCGTCCCGCCATCCGGCACCAACTGCGCAAGCACCGGCAAACCCATAACGATCCCTGCTGTCGCCGCCCACACGGCGCGTGTAGGCGTTGTCCGCCGCACGGACCGCGAGCGGACCACCGAGTTGCGCATGAGGGTTTCCTGTCTTGCCACGTGTTCCACGATGACTCAGCACTCCTGCTGCCATTATCGATTCTGGACGGATTCTTCGCGAATCCAGTCT
>DATDFH010000077.1:0-3171 GCA_036522715.1 Verrucomicrobiia bacterium | reverse complement strand
GGCGCATCCTGCTCCCGAACTGCCGCCGCGTTTCCAGGAAGGCGTGTGGCGGCGGATCGAACACAATGACGCACCGGCTGAATCGCGCGCCGGATGGCTCGAAACGCTCGCCGCGCTGGTGCTGCGTCCGCGTTGGGCGATGGCCACCGTCGCTGTAGCGGTCCTCGCCGGCGTGCTGAGCGGCATGGTGCAAGGCCAGCGCTTGGCGGATCGTGAGACGCGCGATCGCTACGTGGCGTCGGTGAGTCCGATGCGCGTCGCCCGTTGAACCATGCGCCGCGCGCTGTTCATTCTCACCGGCGGCGTGCTCGTGGCGGGCCTCGTTTTTGGCGTCACGCGTTTCGCCGTGTCGCGCCTGACCGTCGCCTGCACATGCGATACCGGCGATGACCTCGCGTGGTTCCGGCGCGAGTTCCACCTGAACGACGCGGAGATGGCGCGTGTCCGGCAATTGCACGAAGGCTACCTCCCGCAGTGCGAAGCCACGTGCCAGCGCATCGCCGAGGCGGACAGCGCACTCACCGACGCGCTCTCCACCGCGACGAATCTTTCGCCCGTCGTGGAGGCCCGGCTGGCCGAGGTCGCCCGGTTGCGCGCGCAGTGCCAGACGCAGATGCTCCGCCACTTTTTCGAGGTCAGCCAGGCGATGCCACCCGAACAGGGCCGCCGCTACATGACGGAAATGGAGCGCCTGACGCTGCGGCGTTTCGCCGACTTCGAGGAAAAGATGGCGCCGGCGCAAGGGCACGCTCATGGACCGCGTTGACACCGACGCGCAAGACCAGGCTGACATGGCGCGATTGGCCGCCGGCCACGACGCGGCCCTCAACGATTTGATGGAACGCCACGCGGGGGCGCTCTTCCGGTTCCTCTGCCGCATGGTCGGACAGGAGAACGACGCCAACGATCTCGCTCAGGAAACCTTCGCGCGCGTGTTCCGTCATCGCGCGAACTTCCAGCCGCAGGCGCGGTTCACCACGTGGCTCTTCACCATCGCCGCCAACCTCGCGCGCAATGAACTGCGCCGCCGCCACCGCCATCTCGCCATCGCGCTGGATGAACCGTTGCCGCAATCGGACTTCGCGGTCGCCGACACACTGGCCGCCGCCGATCCACCGCCCGACCAACAGGCGCTGGACACCGAGCGCCTGGCCGCCGTGCGCCACGCCGTGAGCCGGTTGCCCGACGACATGCGCGAAGCGGTGGTGCTCTGCGAACTCGAAGACCTGCACGTGGCCGAAGCCGCCACCATTCTCGCGAGCACACCCAAAGCCGTCGAATCCCGCCTCTACCGCGCCCGCCAACTCCTGCGCAAGCGGCTGGATCGGTGGTTTTGAAGCGCACCGAGGAGATTCTTTCCCCTCCAAGGACCGTCCGTTCGTCCATACGGCCCGTCCGTTCGTGCAAACGGGCCGTCCGTTCATCCGAACGGGCGATTCGTTCGTGCGTACCGACGATCCGTTCGTGCAAACGGGCCGTCCGTCCGTCCGAACGGGGCATCCGCTCGTCCAACCGGGGCGCCCGTTTGTCAAATCTGCCCCGGAAGTATGGGGATTCGCCCTGAAAAGGCTCAAATCCGGCCCAAGCTGCGGCGAGCGCGGCCGAGCGCTTTCCGCCGCCGAGGAACGGGCGGAGCATTCCGACGCAGGGAACGCGAACGACTGCTTTACGGCGCGCTCCGCGTGGAAGCTGGCGAAGTGCCGAAGCGTGAGCGGAAGGGTTGATGGCTTGACAGGCGATTTTGGCGCGCGGACGCTCCGCGTCACAACGAAATGGCGACACTTCGGACGCGAAAATGTCGCTGGCTTAACGGTTACGCAAAGAAGATGAAGTTCGACGCCCGCACCGACTCATCGCCCGAAAAGAAGACCGCGTTTACAGCGTGGCTGCTCGAAGAGACTATTTCGACATTGCGACGCTCTGCCGGCGATCCTGAAGGTCTGAAAACGGCCGTGTTCCTCTATTTCAATCGCGCTTACGAAGCCGGGATTCCGCCAGATGAGGTCACCGACCTTCTCGGTGTTGGCCCGGCAAGCGCGATGTCACCCGCGTCGCTCTCGAAGAAGGATAAAGAATGCGTGCTCGCCGCTTTCGAGGTACTCAATGGTCTCATCGAAGCAGTCCACAGTGGTCCACCAAAGAAAGCCCGGTAGTCCGAGCGAACCGGCGCGCAGTCTTCCGCACGTTGGGCGCTCGGAATCCACCTTGCCATCCCCTGCCCCCGTCGCTATTCGTTCCCGGCTTTATGAATTACAAGATTTCACACCGCGCCGCCGCGCTCTCGCCGTCGCTCACGCTGGCCATCGACTCGAAGGCCAAGCAGATGAAGGCCGACGGGATCGACGTGGTGGGGTTCGGCGCGGGCGAGCCGGATTTTGACACGCCACAACACATCAAGGACGCGGCGGCGCGGGCGCTGGCCGAGGGGTTCACCAAATACACGCCGGCCAGCGGCATCCCGGAGTTGCGCCATGCGGTGGCGGAAAAGTTCAAGCGCGACAACGGGCTGAGTTACAAGCCCAGCCAGTGCATCGTGTCGTGCGGCGGCAAGCACTCGTGCTACAATGTCGTCATGGCCGTGTGCGAGGAGGGCGATGAGGTGATCATCCCCGCGCCGTACTGGCTGAGTTATCCGGAGATGGTGAAGCTCGCGGGCGGCACGCCGGTGATCCTGCCGACCAGCGACAAAACGGAGTTCAAGGTGACGGCCGGGCAGTTGCGCGCCGCGATCACGCCGCGCACGCGGTTGTTCGTGCTCAACTCGCCGAGCAATCCCACGGGCACGATCTACACACCCGCCGAGATCAAGGCGCTGGGCGACATCTGCGTCGAGAAGGGCGTGCTGATCATGAGCGACGAGATTTACGAGAAGCTCGTGTACGATGGCGCGCAGCACGTGAGCGTGGCGAGCTTTTCGCAGGTGCACTACGAGCACACGATCATCGTGCACGGACTGGCAAAGGCGTATTCGATGACGGGCTGGCGGCTGGGTTACCTCGCCGCGCCGGAGCCGATCGCGAAGGCCATCGACGCGATTCAAAGCCACAGCACGAGCAACCCGACTTCCTTCGCGCAGAAAGGCGGCGTGGCCGCGCTCAACGGCCCGCAGGATCACCTCGTCGGCTGGCTCGGTGAGTACGCCAAGCGCCGCAGCTACGCGCACCAGCGGCT
>DATDFH010000076.1:0-2924 GCA_036522715.1 Verrucomicrobiia bacterium | reverse complement strand
GTTTAGAGTGAATTGCTGGCCGACACCTGAACTCGCTGTCATGGCTCTGAGCGACTCCGGCTCGCGTGAAACGCGACGCACCGCGGACACGATGTCTGCCGCGGAAACGTCATCGAGCAACAAACCGTTCACGCCATCCGTCACCACATCGCCGCAAAAACGTGACGCGATGATGGGCAGTTTCCACGCCTGCGCCTCAAGCTGGGTAAGCCCGAAGCCATCCGAAAATGTCGGAAACAAAAAAACGTCAGCGTCGCGAAAGTAACGCGCCGTTTCGCCGCGCGATACCGCCCCGGTCCAATGCACGCGCGCCGACGCGTGCAAGTCGTCCGGAACATTAATTTGCAGCGGGCCGACGAACCAGAACTCAACCGGATCGCCGGCCAACAGCCGGATCGCATCAAGAACCGGCCCCATACCCTTACGCAACGTCACCTGGCCGAGAAAGAGCACCCGCAGCGGACGTGCGGGCGTAAAGGCGTCCGGGTACGTCCGCGTGAATTCCTTCGCGTTCAGCGGCGGCTCAAAGGCCAGCGGCACAACGTGTATCTTTCCTGCCGCGACGCCTTCCTCTGCCAAAGCGTCCTTGGACCAGCGGGAGTTTACTACCACGGCATCAGCCAGGCGGCATTCTTCCACCCAACTCGCCCAATACTCCGGCGGCGCCGGCTGCCAGCGAGCTGACTGGGATGCGTCCCCGCGATAGAGCCGGGCCACGCTGCGCTCTTCCGGCGGTCCGGGATCGATCTGGCCCAGAACCGTGCGCCAACCTTGCGCGCGGGCAAAGCGCATGATCTCCCGCGCAGCGTAGCTGTAAGCGAATACGGTGGCCGGCGCGCGAGCCGTGGCAGCGTGGCGGGCGAGCGCACCGACGGCCCGCCTCTGAAACCAATCGTTGCGAGCCATAACCCGTCGCCAGCCGGATTGCCGCGCGAGACGGCTGCGCAACTCGAAACCAAGCAAGCCCGTGTTCCACCCGCGCACTTCCGCACCATCCAACGCCGGGTGAAAACGCTCGCGCAACCGGCGATGAATGACACTCGCGAGTGAACATGGACGAACCCAGGCGTCGGTGATCAGACACGCGAGCGCGTCGCGCGACTGCAGCGCCCGCGGGATCGAGTAGTGCTCCCGCGCACCCAACTGGCAGCAAATCCATTTCGTCGCTGACGCGCTCAAATTCAATTTTCCAGGACCAGGTGTCCACGCATTCCGGAAGTGATGCTGCTACGGCTGACCGAGGTCGCTGACCAGCCACCAGTTCTCTTCACCACGTTCTTCCCGACCGAACAAGGCGAGTGGCTTTTGGTTGACTTGCTTTAGCTTCATTCCCTTTGTCTGAAAAAGTTTCTGAACCTGTTCCAGAAACGCGCGCTGGTGCACCTCGATTACGAAACAGTTCCCGGGATTGAGCCATGAATCCGCGCCGGCCAGCACGTCCATCTCCGCGCCTTCGACATCGATCTTCAGCAACGTCCCCGACCGCGCCTCAGGGTCGCCGGTCTTCCACCGGAGGGCGTCGAGCGTGGTCATGCCCGCCCCTTCGCGGGCGCCGACCAGACTCGCAACGAGCGTAATCTCAGTCGCGCCTGGCCGCTGCTCGTTGACGCTCTCGCGCAGCTTCGCCACATGCCGCTCCTGCGGTTCGAACGCGATGATCTCCCCGGGCTTGCCGAGCCGACGAAAAGCCGCCGCGCAGCCGAAGGTGAAGTAGCCATCATTGGCCCCCACGTCCACAACGCGATCGCTGCGGTGCAGCGCCGCCTCAATCCAGCCATTCAACTCGTGCTCGTAGATGCCGAGAATCTTCCGCAGCGAATCGCGCGGCTTCATCGTCACCCGCGCCCCACGAAATGGCCCGCGCCAGATGCGCGTGGGCACAGGGCGATCCGGAAGGAAGTGTTTCAAGAAGTTGGCGGACATCGGCGGTAAGAACGAGGTCGTTAGGGAAAGCGGAAATTTCGAAAGCTGAAAGCGGAAATGGGAATTCAGACGCGGGGATCAGAGGGCAGCGGTGGAAGGAGCGGCTCGATTTCCTCCAACGGCGCCGGGCCGCGCTTTTTCAGGCGCCGGTGCAGCCAGTAGGTGTCCGGGGAAACGGGGTGCCGGTCCCGAAAATGCCGGGCGCACGCGGCGTATCCCGCCACGGTTCCCCGGAGCATCCGCAGCGGATGGCCGGTCGTAACTCCAGCGACGATCCCGTTGGCGGTGGTGGCCGCGAGGTGGACTGGAAGCATGGCTGCCGGCACGTTGTGCCAAGCGAAGAGGACGTCATTCCGGCGGCCGTAGAAATCCATCCGGCTGAAATCACGTTGTGGAGACTCGTAGTGGTAAATCGGAGGCGCCTGCCCCAGCCGCACCACCCATCCGTGATTCAGCAGGCGGAGGCAAAAATCAATTTCCTCGCCCTGATGGACCAGATCGTCGCAGTAGCCGCCCAACTGCAGGAAGGCGTCCCGTCGCACCGCGTGAGCCGTCCCGATGTAGGTGCTGGTGACAAACCTTCCCTTTGCGGATGGAGATCTTTGCCGGATCGTTAGATTCTTGCGAACGTCGATGTACGGGATGGCCACGGCGCCAATGCGCGGATGATCAAACTCCCTCAACGTGTCCTCCACCACCCGCGGTGACGAGAACATCGCGTCATCGTCGATGGAAAAAATGACAGCGGCGGATGCGAGAGACGCCGCCTCGCTGCGCCGGACAATGTAGCCCCGTGACTGCTCGTGTCGCACCAGCCGCACCTGCGGGAATTTGCGTCGGACAAATTCCGCCGTTCCATCCGTCGAGCCATCGTCAATGACGATGACTTCCACGGGCACGGATTGATGCAGCGCCGACAGCAATGGCTGGCGAAGCAGTTGTTTGCGGTTTCGCGTCGTGATGACGACCGAGGCGGCCGGCGGGGCGACGACGCTTTCCGC
>DATDFH010000075.1:0-7037 GCA_036522715.1 Verrucomicrobiia bacterium | reverse complement strand
CACAATCTCGACCTCATCGCCGAGGCCGACTGGGTGATCGATCTCGGCCCCGAAGGCGGCGAGGCCGGCGGAAGCATTGTTGCAGAAGGCACGCCCGAAACTGTCGCGCGCGATTTGCGCTCGCACACCGGCCGGTTTCTGCACAAGGTGCTCAAGCTTCGATGAGCGACTCCTACGAGGAAATCCTCGCCGGCGAACGATTCCTCCGCTCCGCGCCCGGCGCGCGGCACGAGCGCATTTGCGCGCGCTTGCACCAATCGGTGTTCGCAAGTCTCGGCAACGTTGCGACCACGCGGTTGCTGCCGGCGCGGACCTTGGTGGAACTTTCCACCGGCACGTTTCTGCGCCCGGACCTCGCGCTCGTCGCCGCCGCCACGGGCAAGCTTTGGCTCGCGGCGGAAATCATCGACGCGGGCGATCACCGGCTCGACACCGTCCACAAGAAGGAGTTTTACGAGAACGCCCGCATCCCGCGGCTGTGGATGATCGATCCGCGCTACGACAATGTGGAAGTTTACTCCGGCGGGCCGCATGGGCTGGCCCTGCACCGGATCCTGGGAAACGTGGAGAAATTGACCGAACAGTTGCTGCCGACGCTCGCGATGCCGATGAACCAGTTGTTTGAGGAATGACCCCGCTCACCGCCAGAGTGTAAGCCCAACGACTCCACCGACGGCCAGCACGCCACCGACAATCGCCCGTGTGGTAAAACGTTCGCCTTCGAGCAAGCGCGTGAAGGGCATCACCATCAACGGCGTCGTCGCGACGATCGGCAGCACCACACTGGTTTTCTCGACTGAGAGCGCCCACTGATAACAAGTGACGCCGAGCGAGGGACCGAAGATGCCGTTGGCCACGATCCACGGCCATGCGGCGCGCCAGTGCGACGGCCGGCCTTCGGTCGCGGAAAGTTTCCGCGCACATTCAAGGTAGGCGAAGAAAATTCCGGACACGAGCAGGCCGCCCAACAGCCGTTGATACGCCGCATTGACGCCACCGCTCGCGCCCGCGATCACAAAACCGTGCGCGGCGGAGACGGCGTAGGCCTTGCGGCTCAACACTGCGCCCCAAGCCTGGCACAGCGCCGCGAGCAGGCCGAAGAGCGTTCCGGCAATCAATCCCGAGGCCGGCTGGGTCTCGTCCTTGCCCGGCAAGAGCGCAACGCCTACCCCGACGAGGATCACGACGCCGCAAAGAGCTTCCGACCACGTCGGCGCGTGGCCGAGCCACGCCCATTCGATCAGCGCGGCAAACGGCGCCGCCAGGCATTGCACCAATACCATCGTGCGGCGCGTGCCGATGCGCGGGTATGCCTGGAACAGCGCCAGGTCGCCGATGCCGAAGCCAACGCAGCCGCTCACGAACAAAATCCAGAACGCCGGTCCGCCGACACCGAAGCCGTGCAGGTGCGACCACGCGCCGACCAGCAACGTCGCGATGATGAGCCGTGAGAAATTCGCGCGTGTGCCGGGCAACAGGTCCGAGAGGCGGCGCCCGCTCACAGCCGAGAGCGAGAAGAACAGCATGGTCAAAAGCGCCGCAAACATTTTGGGCGGCGAGTTTGTCCAACTCCTGCGGGTTGTCACGCTTCGAGTCGGCGGCCGTTCACGAGCATTGCGTTGCGCGGAGCGGTCTGTATCTTTGATTCGCCTGCAATGCTCGAAGTGGAGCGGCGCGCCGGGATCGCTCCTGCGGGTTGCTTATGCGCTGCCTGATCATCGACGACGAAGAATCGATCCGGAAAACCACGTCGGCGGCCCTCTCGTCCCAGCACGTGGAGGCCGTGGCGGTCGAGAGCGGATCGGCCGCGCTCAAGCAACTGGAGAACGGACATTTCGACATGGCGTTCCTCGATCTGCGGCTGCGCGGCGAAAGCGGGCTGGACGTGCTGGAGGACTTGCGCAAGGCCGCCCCGATGCTCAACGTGGTTCTGTTCTCCGCCCACACGACAGTACCCAACATCGTCGAGGCGATGCGCCGGGGCGCTTTCGACGTGTTGTCCAAGCCCTTCACGCCCGATCAACTCCGGCAGGTGGTCCGACACGTTGAAGAGAACCGCAAGCTCAAGAACCGCGTCGCGGAGCAAGCCGACCGTCTGAGCACGGAATCACCCGAGGCCGATTACACGACGGAGGAGCCGGCCTTGCAGGGCGTGTACGATCTCGCCCTGCGCGCCGCCGATACGCCCGCTTCAATCCTCATCCTCGGCGAAAGCGGCACGGGCAAGTCGGTGCTCGCGCGCTTTGTCCACAAGAAAAGCCAGCAGGCGGACAACGCCTTCGTGACGGTGAGTTGCCCGACTTTGTCGAAGGAGTTGATCGCCAGCGAACTCTTCGGGCACCTGAAGGGCGCCTTCACGGGCGCCGTTACGGATACGTGGGGCAAGGTGGCGCTGGCCGACGGCGGCACGTTGTTCCTTGATGAAATCGGCGACCTGCCGCTGGACATCCAGCCGCGGCTGCTGCGGCTGCTTCAGGAGCGCGAGTACGAGCGCGTGGGCGAGGCGAAACCACGCCACGCCAATGTACGCGTCATCGCGGCAACCAACCGCGATCTTGAGGACGCGGTGGCCAAAGGGGAGTTCCGCCAGGACTTGTTCTTCCGCCTCAACGTCATCCGGCTGCAAATGCCGCCGCTACGGGGACGCCTCGGCGATCTGCGCCGCATGGCGGACAACTACCTCAAGTTCTTCGCCACGCAATGCCGCCGTAAACTTCGCGGTTTCTCGCCGGCGGCGACGGAGGTGATGACCAAATACCCGTGGCCGGGCAACCTCCGCGAACTGCGCAACACGATCGAACACGCCGTCATCGTGGCCAACGGCGAATACATCGAGCCAGCCGACCTGCCGGAGAACATGCGCTCGGCACAGGCGCCGCCGTTGACCGTCGGCGCGGCCGTGACGTTGGCCGGGCTGGAGGCGGAACACATCCAGCGCGTCATCGCGTGGGCGAGTTCGATGGAGGAAGCGGCGAAGATTCTCGGCATCGATCCCGCCACGCTCTATCGCAAACGCAAGGCGCTCGGCCTCTGATTCCCATGCTGCGGACCCGCCTCTTTCTTGGATTCCTGCCGGTGCTGGTCATCCTGCTCGCGGTAGGCTTTTACGGCCTCCAACTGGTGTCCGGCCTGGTCGGCGAGACTGAAACGGTGCTGTTGAAGAATTATCGCAGCGCCGTCGCGGCACAAAAGATCACCGAAGCGGCTGCCGGCATGGATCGCGGCGTCCTCTTCGCGATGGAAGCGCTGCCCGACGCAGGGCGCGTGATGTTTGTGACGAACGTTCAGAACTTCGTCCAGGCCCTTCGGATTCAGCGGGAAAACGCCACCAGCGACGAGGAACGGACCAACGCTCAAAACATTCAGCTGAGCTTCAGCTATTATCAGGACTTCGGCCAGAGCATCCTGGGCCTGACCAACCAGGACGAACAGCGGCGCGCCTACAGCAGCAAGTTCTCGCCGCGCCAGGAACTCATCGCGACCGGCGCCCACGAAATCCAGAGGCTGAATGACGCCGAGATGGCTCGCGCCCAGGCCAAGATCCTTCAGATGCGCGAGCGGGCGGTCTTGTTCATGGGCGGGGCGCTGGCAATGGGCCTGGTCCTGGCGCTCTATGCGGGCTATCAGGCGGCACGCGGCATCCTGCGCCCGATTCAATCGCTGACCAGTTCCGCAATTGAAGTTGGCCGCGGCAATCTCGATCAGAGTGTGCCCATCGTCTCTGACGATGAACTCGGCCGGCTCGGCGAGGCGTTCAACCAGATGGCCGAACAGCTTCGCGCCGCGCGCGCCAAGACCTCAGAGAGACTCATGTTGCTCCACCACTCGCGCGAGGCCACGCTCTCCACTTTCCCCGACCCGATCTTCGTGCTCGATTGCGACGGGCACGTGGAACTGACCAATCCGGCGGCCGATGAAATGAGCCGCCGCCTCGGCCTCGCCAACAGCCCGCCCGCCGCGCTGGCGCGTTACATCTCCACTGCCGTTTCCGCGGGCGAAAGCTTCTTGCCCACGACCTTCGACCACGCCCTCTCCGTCCGGTGGGAAAAGGAGGAGCGATTCTATCTTCCGCGCGTGCTCGCGATGCGCAGTGCGGCCGGCATGACCGTTGGTGTCGCGGTCGTGCTGCTGGACATCACGCGCTTCCGGCTGCTCGACGAAGTGAAGACCGACCTGGTGGCCACGGTCAGCCACGAGCTCAAGACGCCGCTGACGAGCATCCTGATGGTGTTGCATCTGCTCGCGGAGCGGAGCCTTGGGCCGTTGTCGGACAAGCAGGCCGAACTCATCACGACTGCCCGCGACGACGCGGTCCGCCTGCAACGCATCCTGGCCGACCTGCTCGACCTCGCCCGGCTGGAAAGCGAATCGACACAATTGCGGACCGAGTCCATCACCGCCGAGGAACTGATCGGCCAGGCGTTGCGCGAAAACCGCGATCTTGTCACCGCCAACGGCCTCCGGCTCTCCGCCGAAGTCGAGCCAGGCCTGCCCGCCGTGGAAGTGGACGTCCAACGCATCAGCCACGTCTTCGGCAACTTCATCAGCAACGCCGTGAAACATTCGCCGCCCGGCGGAACCATCACCCTGCGCGCGCGGCGCAACGCCGCAGGCATCATCCGCTTCAGTGTCGCCGACCAGGGCCCCGGCATCCCGGCGGAGTTTCAGTCACGCCTTTTCGAAAAATTCTTCCGCGTTCCGGGCCAGCAGAAGCCCGGCGCCGGCCTGGGCTTGACGATTGCGCGCGAGATCGTCGTCGCCCACGGCGGGCAGATCGGAGTCGAGAGCCAGTTGGGCCGCGGCAGTGAGTTTTTCGCCGAATTGCCGGCGCAGTAGCCAATCCTGCGGGCAAAATGATGGCCAATGCGCCCGCGCCCGGGAGTTGCAGGTTGCACGCTGCACGGCGGGCCGTATGCATTCTGCATGACCCGCGTCGAGGTGAGGAGGCTCTCCGAATCCACGAAATCCTCAAAAACAGGCCGGTTTTGCTACAAACGGCTGGCTGGCACGCCAGCCGCTATGTCTGGCACCGACGGCTAAAATGAACCGACTGAAAACGAACGATAAACTCGACGGCACTGACGAACGCGAATCAGGGCTGGCGGCAGGTGCTTTGGTTGAATCTCAGGGGAAAGGGAAACCGTGTTGAGCTGGTCTCTGATATTTCTGACACTGACGTGCCTGAGCACGCTGGCGGGTTTCGGCATCGGGCCAAGCCAGCCACTGCTGCTGGTTGCCCGCAGCCTGTCGCTGCTATTCTTGGTGGGCTTCGCCATCGCCTTCCTCCGCGAACGCAAACAGAGCGGAAGTTGACGACTCACGCACAGCCAGCGCGGGCAAAGCCGCGCTGGTGAACGTGATCCGGCAGCGCCACCAGCGGCGCTGTCCAGCCTGAGCTTCCCCATTTGCCGCACTTCAACGCGGCGCGCTTGCCAACCTCTCCGGGGCCACTTAGCTTTCGGCCCCTTATGGAACAAATTGTGATTCTTGGCACCGGCTGCGCCGGGCTGACGGCGGCGCTTTACACCGCGCGCGCGAATCTTTCCCCGCTGGTTTTGACCGGCTCAATGCCTGGCGGCTTGCTGACCACCACGAGCATCGTGGAGAACTTTCCCGGCTTTCCCGAGGGAATCGACGGTTTCGAGTTGATGACGCGGATGCAGAAGCAGGCGGAACGCTTCGGCGCACGGGTCAAGTTCGGCACCGTCGAGGAAGTCGATCTCGCTCAGCGACCGTTCAAGCTCATGGTTGATGGTGAACCGTTGAAGGCGCAGACGATCATCATCGCCACTGGAGCGGGCCACAAACATCTTGGCGTACCCGGCGAGGACCTTCTGGAGAAAAAGGGCGTGACGTATTGCGCGACGTGCGATGGCGCGCTGCCAATGTTCCGCAACCAGCCGCTGGTCGTGGTGGGCGGCGGCGACTCGGCGTGCGAGGAGGCGATCTACCTGACGCGGTTCGCGTCGGTCGTTCACCTCATCCACCGACGCGACAGCCTGCGCGCGTCCAAGATCATGGCGGACCGCGCGCTCGGCCACGCCAAGATCAAGCCGGTTTGGGATTCGGTCGTCACCGAGGTGCTCGATCCCAAGCAGGACAAGGTCACCGGCGTGCGCGTGAAGAACCTCAAGACGGGCGCGGAGTCCATGCTGGATTGCGCCGGCGTGTTCGTCGCCATCGGTCACGTGCCCAACACGCAGTTGTTCAAGGGCGCGATCGACACCGACGAAAACGGCTACATCATTCCGAAAGAAGGCGCGCGGACGAACGTGCCAGGTGTCTTCGTGGCCGGCGATTGCGCGGATCATGTCTATCGGCAGGCGGTCACCGCAGCCGGCATGGGTTGCGCCGCGGCCATCGACGCGGAGCGGTATCTCGCGGCGTTGCACCAATAATCCGGCTCCCGCCCACCCTTTTCGCACAAGCTATTGGGCAAAGTGGCCTTAAGGAAAAATCTTCGCGTTCCACGGCCTCGGATGCTATCAACACGGCGCAAATGAAAGCGCGCCGATCCGTCATCGAGCGAACGACCAAAGAAACGGGCACCGTCGTGCGGTTGAATCTCGACGGCACTGGCAAGGCCTCGATCCACACGGGCATCGCGTTTTTTGACCACATGCTGACGCTCTTCGCCAAGCACGCGGTGGTCAATCTGGAGCTGCGCTGCCGCGGCGATCTCAAAGTGGACGCGCACCACACAGTCGAGGACTGCGGCATCGCGTTAGGCCAGGCGTTCAGCAAGGCGCTCGGCGACAAGAAGGCGCTCCGCCGCTACGGCACCGGTTTCGCGCCGGGCAAACCGCTCGGCGGCGAGGCGTTCGTGCCGATGGACGAGTGCCTTGCGCGCTGCGTGATCGACTTCAGCGGGCGGCCGTATCTGGTCTGGCGCGGACTGGAGAAATTTTCGTTCAAGAAGGTTTCCCGCACCGAGCAGGTGCAGGACATGTCGAGCGCGTTTCGCTTCGGATTGGCCAGGGAGTTCTTCCAAGGCTTCACGAGCGAGGCGCGCTGCAATCTCCACCTTGAGTTGCTCT
>DATDFH010000074.1:0-4898 GCA_036522715.1 Verrucomicrobiia bacterium | reverse complement strand
AGGCGGGCGGCGAATTGGTGGGCTGCAACAATTTCAGGATCACGGTCTCGATGGGTTCGGGAATGGTGTCGTCGATCGGGACGACGGTGATACGCGCGCTGCGGTGGCCGGCGGGAATGGTCACCGCACCGGAAAGCGTTTCGTAATCGACGCCGTTGGTGGCGGTGCCGCCGATGGAGTAGTTGACCGTGAGACCGGCGTTCGTACTGCCGCTGCGGCGCACGACAAACGTCGCGGTGTTGGTGCAGGGACCATTCGTGCCCGGATTATTCGTGACCCCTCCGGTGGTCGAGCCGACCCAGTGGCAGAAGTTCGTGCCCTCGGAGGCGATCGCGTCGAGGGTGAAGATCGAGACGACGGGCGTGGGCGGCGGGAGGTTGGTCACCACGCTGATGTTGACCGGCGCCGAAACGGTCGTGGCGCCCTGCTTGTCCGTCGCCCTCGCGGTGAGCACGTAGTTTCCCGGCGGCACGTTCGACCAGGTCAGCGCAAAGAACGGGCAATACGGTGACGGGCACAACGTGGGCACGAACGTGCCGAAGCCCAGACTGTTTGTGCCTTCAAAAAACTCGACGGTCAGGTTGTAGCCGTCTTCCTGGTCCTGCGCGTACGCGTTGAGGGAGATGGTGGCGGGCGCCTGGAACACCGCTCCGTTTTGCGGACTGTTCAAGCGCACGAACGGCGGCTGGTTCGGAGGCGGATTCGTCGTGACGGTGATGTTCACCGGCGCGGAAACGGTCATCGCGCCGGCGTTGTCGGTGGCCTTGGCGGTGAGCGTGTAGTTGCCGGGGGGCACGTTACCCCAGTTCAGGCAGAAGGGATTTTGCGGGCTGGCGCACGGCAGGCAATTGGTTCGGATGCCGAGGCTCTGGTTGTTCGCGAAAAATTCCACCGTGTTCACATAGCCGTCCGCGTCGCGCGCGTCGGCGCAGATCGTGATGTTGGGATAGGCAAAGAACGTCGCGCCGTTGGTCGGACTGACGATCTGCGCCGTGGGTGGAACATTCGTCGTCGAGCCTGGCAACACCGTGATGCTCACCGCGCCCGAGCGGGTCGAAGCGCCGCGATCGTCGGCGGCGACGGCGGTCAGGGAATAATTGCCCGGCGGAACATTCGTCCAGTTGAAGTAGTACACCGGGCCGGTCACGCCGTTGACGCCCGGCGGATCGAGCACGACCAGCACGCCGCGGCCGAGGTCCATGTTGTTCGCGAAGAACTCCACGAGCGTGACGGTGTCGTCCGGATCAGATGCTCGCGCGAAGAGGCCGATGTTGGTGGGCGAATGGTACCCCGCGCCGTTGGTCGGGCTGACGATCTGCACGCTCGGCGGAATGTTCGTCGTCGAGTTCGGCGGGAAATGGATGGTCACCGTGGCGTTGCTCGGATAGCCGATGTCATATCCGCACGGCGGCGTGGGGCACTCGAGCGGCGACGGGATGATTTGCAGGACGACCGTTTTGTCGCCTGCGCTGGACGACGTCGCCTTCGGATAAATCGTGATGTCGGCGCTGAGGCTGCCGGCCGGGATCTGCACGCCGCTGGGGATGGTGGCGTAATCGCCTCCATTGGACGCTGTGCCGCCGATGTGATAGAAAACGGACAAGGAGTAATTCGTGCTGCCGGCGCGCCGGACTGTGAACCGCCCGGTGTCGTTCGGCGGGGTCGCGGCGGGGTCCGTGGCGTAAATCGTCACCACGGGCACCAGGCCGTTGGTAGTGCCTTGGGCGTGCGCCGACAGACCGGGCGCGAGGATCGTGGTGAACAGCGGGACGACGAGGAGGGAGAACACTGACAAGCTGCGCGTTTTCATTGCCGGGCCTTTCTTTTGGTGCACAGGGCGTGAAACCGAACGTAGCAACTTTAGGATGAGTGCCGCGCTGGTCAATGCGGAAGTTGTCCGCGCGGAGTTCCGCCCATCGGCGTTAGTTAAATCCGAGAAGCCGCCCGCCGTGCCACGTGATGAAGGCCAGCGCCCACGCCAGCACGCCCATGTAGAGCCATTGGAACGCGGGCCACTTCCACGAGTTGGTTTCGCGACGAACGATGGCCACGGTGCTCACGCATTGCATGGCGAAGACGTAGAAAACCATCAGGGTGAGGCCGAGCAGCGGCGTGTAGAGCGCCGAGCCGTCGGCGCGTTTCTGTTCGCGCAAGGTTTGCGCCAGCGTCTGCGTGGCCTCGTCGTCGTCGCCGCCGCCGACGTTATAGACGGTGGACATGGTGCTCACGAAAACCTCGCGCGCGGCGAAGCTGGCCACGATGCCGATGCCGATTTTCCAATCGAAGCCCAGCGGCGCGATCAGCGGCTCCATGGCCCGCCCCATGCGACCGGCGAAGCTGTGGCGGAGTTTTTCGCCGGACTCGGCTTTGTCGATTTCGTTGAGGTTGGCCGCTTGCGCTTTCTTTTGATCGTCGGTCGTCACGGGCGCGGCCTTGAGCGCGGCGCGTTGTTGCTCAAACTGTTGTTCGATCGTGGCGCTCTTCGGATAGGTGGCGAGGAACCAAAGGATGATGTTGATGCCGAGGATGACGGTGCCGGCGCGGCGGAGGAAAAGTTTGCTGCGATCCCACATGTGCCGGAGCACCACGCGCAGCACGGGGCGCTTGTAAGGCGGCAGTTCCATGATGAGCATCGGCGTCTCGCCCTTGAGCAGGGTTTTCTTGAACAGCCACGCCATGAGCAGCGCAACGGTGATGCCGAGGAGATACATCGCGAGCATGGTCAGCCCTTGAAGGCCAAGGACGCCGAACACGCGCTCGTTTGCAATCGTCGCGCCGATGAGCAGCGTATAGACCGGCAGCCGCGCCGAGCAGCTCATCAACGGCGCGACGAGGATGGTGACGAGGCGGTCCTTGGGCGTCTCGATGGTGCGCGTGGCCATGATGCCGGGAATCGCGCACGCGAAGGAACTGAGCATCGGGATGAAGCTCTTGCCGTGCAGTCCGACCTTGCTCATCACGCGGTCCATGAGGAACGCCGCGCGCGCCATGTAGCCGGTGTCTTCGAGCAGCCCGATGAAGAGGAAGAGCAGGCAGATTTGCGGCAGGAAGACGATCACCGCGCCGACGCCCGCGATCACGCCGTCCACGAGCAAACTGTGCAACGCGCCAGGCGGAATGGCTTTCCCCAACTGCTCGCCGGTCCAGCCGACGCCTTTCTCCAGCGCGTCCATCGGGAACTTCGCGAAGCTGAAGATGCTCTGGAACATCAGCGCCATGATCGCGACGAAAATCAGGATGCCCCAGACCTTGTGCGTGAATATGCGGTCGAGCTTGTCGCTGAAAGTCTCGTGGCCGCGGATGGTTTCCGTGACGACCGCGCGGTAAATCTTACCGACGGTTGCGTAGCGGGCCTCAATCGCGGCGCTGCGCCAGTCGATGCCCGCAGCTTCGAGGCGTTGACGCGCGGTGGCGAGCGCTTGGGTGAGTTGCGGCGTGCGAACGGCGGCGTCGGCCGGGAGCGCCTTGTCGTCGGCGAGCAGCAAGACGGCCTCGGCGAGATCGGCGTGCGCGTGATCGCTCGCCGAGTCTCTGAGCAACGCGATGAGGTCCTGCACTTCGCGCTGAAAGGCCGGCGGCAGTTGCGCGAACTGCGCCGCGCGGCGCGGCCCACGAGGTTGCTTCGCGAGTTCGACGATTTTTTCGCGCAGTTCGGGCAAGCCTTTGCCGGTGTTGCCCACCATCGGCACGACGGGTACGCTGAGTTCAACGGCGAGTCGGTCCGCGTCCAGCACGTGGCCGTTTTCCTCGGCCACGTCGATCATGTTCAACGCGACCACGGTTGGGTAGCCCAGTTCGAGCACCTGCGTCGCGTAGTAAAGGTTGCGTTCGAGATTGGACCCATCGACCACGACGACGATGAGTTCGGGCGGCGGCACTTCGTCGAGATGATTGAGCAGCACGTCGCGCGAGATCTGTTCGTCGAGGGATTTGGGGCTGAGGCTGTAGGTGCCCGGCAGATCGAGCACGGTGAGCGGGCGGCCGGCGTCCACGCCGAGGAGGCGGCCTTCCTTGCGCTCGACGGTTACGCCGGCGTAATTGCCGACCTTCGCGCGCAGGCCGGTGAGCGCGTTGAAGATGGTGGTCTTGCCGCAATTGGGATTGCCGGTGACGACGACGTAGCCGCTGGCCGCCGTGGCGGGCGCGGGAGTGGTTGACGGAGTGGCGGACACGGCGGAAGCGAGTTCACCCGGCGGGTCGCACGAGTATCTGTTCCGCCTCGTGCTTGCGCAAAGTGAGATGATAACCGCGCACCTTGATCTCGACCGGATCGCCGAGCGGGGCGAAGCGCACGAGTTCGACGGGCGTCCCGACGAGAAGGCCCATCTCCATCAGGCGCGGCTTGTCGGCGGAGGACAGGTTGATCTCGGCGACCGTCCCGGAGGAACCGACCGCGAGCGAGGCGAGCGGCTGTGTCGCGGCGGACATGGTCAGGCGGCTTGTTCGCGCAAGGGGATCGGCTCGACGAGGATGCGCCCGGCCAGCGCGGAACTGATGCCGACGCGCACGTTGCATACCTGGCAGATCACGCTGGTATCTCGGCGCACCATGCGCACCTGCTGGTCCTCACAGAAACCCATCTCGCGCAGTCGGTGGGACACCTCGGGCGAAGCATCGAGGCGCTTGATGCGCACCGCGCAGCCGGCCTCGACGCGGTTCAAGGGGCAAAGCTCCGGGCAGGCGCATTGCGCGGCGGCTGACCCGTTCGGATGCTTGGCTTTGCTCACGGCACAGGAGGCTAGGCGAGTTGAGACTGAGTTGCAAGAGAGTTTTCCGGTCAGCTTCTTACCCGTTCTCCTACTCATACTCTTACTCTCCTGATTGAACCGGGGAAACACAGAGTAGGAGTAAGAGAATGAGTAAGAGTATGAAAATGCGGCGGGCGCGGTGGGGGTTCT
>DATDFH010000073.1:0-3806 GCA_036522715.1 Verrucomicrobiia bacterium | reverse complement strand
CGGCGTGACGGTGCTGGCCTTGTTGCCGAAACTGTTGCGCGCATACGATGCGATGGCCGCGATCCACTCGTCGTCGTTGCTTTCCATCGGGACCATCTGGGCTTCGTAAATCTTGCCGCTGACGGGACCCGCGAGGCCCTTGAGCAACACGAGGATGATCCCATCCTTGTGCCCGGTGACGGTGCGCGAGCCGGCGAGCGGCGGTGCGAGTGTGATGCCGGCCTTGCCGTCCACGGGCGCGCCTTTCCCGTCGGGATTGTGGCAGGCGAAACACAGTTCCTTGAAAATGCCGTCGCCCTTTTCGAGCAGCTTCTTCTCGGTGGCGGTGAACTCCTTCCCCCAATTGCGCGGCGGCGCGAGCATCTGCATCGAGATTTCGCGCAGGCCGATGGGCGCATTGGTGCCGAGGGCGGTTTTCTGGATGAGCGTTTTCACATCGGGGAAATTGAGCAGCTTCGCGGTGAGCAACGCCTGGAGGGCGATATTCGCGTCCTTGTCCTTCACGAGCTTCACCAAGTCCTTCTCCAGTGATTTGTCGCCGGCCTTGTAGAGCGTTTCGCACGCGCGGATCGCAGCGATGCGGACCTGCGGATGCACGTCCTTCATCTTCTCACGGGCAAACGTGGCGTCGAGCGCGCCGAGACCTTCAAGCGTCCAGAGTGCATGCGAGCGGGCGAGATAGTTCTGGCTGGTGCGCGCCATCGCCTGCAACGCGGGCGCCACCGATTTGTCCTGACGGAGGACAAGGAGCTTCTTTGCGGTGTCGCGCCACCAGCCGTTCGGGTGTTCGAGATGCGCGACGAGCTGCGCGGATTTCTCGTCGTTCATCTTCGGCTGCGGGCCGGGCGTGAAATCCTTGTGCGTGAGCCGCCAGATGCGGCCGTGCGCAATGTTCTGGTCGAGGCTGTATTGCTTGATGGCCTTGCGGAGGTAACTACCTTCCTTCGTCCAGTTGCCCTCCTGAATGATGCCGCGATACATGTCCACGAGATAAAGCGTGCCGTCGGGCGCGGTGTTCATGTTCACGACGCGGAAGTTTGCATCGGTCGAGCGGATAAACTCGGACTTCTCGTGAGGATTGCGCAGATAAGTGAGACCATCCTTCACTTCGATCTTCGTGCGGCGGATGAGCCGCCCGACCGGCTCGGAGAACAGCAGATCGCCGCGCAGATCGGCGGGCAGGCGGTCGCCACGGAAAACTTCCGCGCCGCACGTGGCGGTGAAGTGATTGAGCGTCTTGTCCTCGGGCCGGAAACGATTCGGGCCGCCTTGAACGTCGGCGAGACCGACGAGCGGCCAGACTTCCATGTAATCGGGCGGGAACTGGTTCTTGATGTTGAACGCGCCGTAGGCGATGTGCGTTTGAAAATTCAGCGGGCCGCGTTCGCCGCCGGCGTTGACGAACCACGGCTTGCCGTGGTCGTCCTGATTGAGACCCCACTGGCCGCCGTTGCCCGCGGTGGATTCCTTCAACACGTTTGTGCCGGGTGTCCAACGGATGCGCCACGCGTTGACCGCCATGTAAAGCCAGTTGTCCTGCGCCCAGATGAGTCCGCTCTGCTGATGCTCCATGTTGCCGCCGCGCGGGCCGCCAGCATACCAGAGCTTCTTCTCGTCGGCGACGCCGTCGCCGTTCGTGTCGCGCCAGAGGTAAATGTCCTGCGTATCGGTTTCATTGATGAGCAGTTCGCCGGGGCCGAGCGGCAGGATCATGCGCGGGAGCAGGAGGTGGTCGGCGAAGACCGTGTGCTTGTCGAACTTCCCGTCGCCCTTGCTCGACCAGTGCAACGACACGCGACTCTTCGGCTTCAACTCATCCGTTGCGTCAATGTCCTGCATGTAAGTGCGCATCTCGGCGACGAACATCCGCCCGTCGCCATCGAACACGGCGACGACCGGCTCCTTGATGTCCGGTTCGGCGAGCATGACTTCCATCTTGTAGCCGTCCGGAACGCGAAAGGTCTTGAGCGTATCCGCCGGCGGGAGCGCGCGGATCGGCGGCTGCGGCGGAAACTGTTCGGCGTCGGTGGCATCGGGCTTCTTCGCCTCGGCGGCGAACATCGACGCGGCGGCGAGCAGCGCGACGAGGGAGCAGGGCAATCGGGTCATGTTTTCGGGCATTTGAGACGGCGCGGCGAAGGCGACTGTTCAACCGGCGAGTGATGCGGAAACCAAAACCATGTTCGCGTGTTTCGGCGCGTTGCCGGTGCGGATGCAGCCAAGAGGCTGTCGCGCGCGCGCCAGCAGCGACAGGATGCCGGGATTGAGGATGCTTTGTTGGGGAGACATGCGTCGTCGCAAGGTTCAGAGTTCGTCTTTCAGATGTAATACATCTTCTGCTTCTCCTCCGCCTGTTCGATCAACTGCTGGAAGTTGAGCGAGTCAGCCGCCGTCTCGGCCGCTTCGCGCAGCCGCAACCACGCGGCGCGGGTCTCCGGCGGGCACTGCGGATCGTCCAGCGCCGGTGTCTCGAGGATCCCGCCGTGCACCGCGCGCAACACGTCGCCGAAGGTGATTTTCTCCGGCGGCTGCGCGAGCGAGTAGCCGCCTTCCTTCCCGCGCTGGCTGCGGACGATGCGCTTGGACTTCAACTCGATCATGATCTGCACGAGGTAATTCGCGGGAATCCCGTGCTCACGTGCGACATCCTCGACGCGTGTGACGCCGCCTTTCGCGTAGCTGCGGGCGAGCGAAAGCACCGCGCGCGTGGCGTAGTCGCTTTTGACCGAGAGTTTCACACGCGCAGCGTAGGCAGGCAGGGCAGGGCGGGGCAACGCGATTGTGGACGCGGGCGGCCGATGTTTTCACTTGCTCGCGCGCCGCGTTTGCCGAATCTCTCGCTCAAGTCGTCCGGGGAAGTTCCCAACGCGAACAGACCGTTCGGACGACTTGTTCTTTCATGGCCGACGCGTCGAACGGAAAATTTCAGTTTCGCCCCAAGCTCGTGGATTGCCTCAGGGGCTACACGAAGGGCGATCTCGCCTCCGATGTGGCGGCGGGCGCGACCGTCGGCGTCGTGGCGCTCTCGCTGGCAATGGCGCTCGGCATCGCGTCCAACTCGACGCCCGCGGCCGGCATTTACACCGCGATCATCGCCGGCTTCATGATCTCCGCGCTCGGCGGCTCGAAGGTCCAGATCGGCGGACCCACGGCGGCGTTCATCCCCATCGTCGTCGCGGTCGCGGCGAACTACGGCCCGGCGAATCTCATCATCTGCACGCTCCTCGCCGGCTTGATGCTCGTGGCGATGGGCGCCGCGCGGCTGGGCACGATGATCAAGTTCATCCCGTTTCCCGTGACGGCGGGATTCACCGCCGGCATCGCGGTCGTGATCTTCAGCACGCAGGTGAAGGACTTTCTCGGACTGACGATGAAAGGCAATCCCGGGGAATTCTTCGAGCGGCTGAAACTGCTGGCCGAAAATCTCGGCACGTTCAAATGGCAGAGTGCGGAACTGGCCGCCGGCGCGTTCCTGCTCATCAAACTCTGGCCGCACAGTTGGGGCCGGCGCGTGCCCGGCTCAATCGTCGCGGTCGTGCTCGGCACGATGGCGGTGGCGTTCTTCAACCTGCCCGTCGAAACCATCGGCAGCCGCTACGGCGCGCTGGCGATACCGCAGAGCCTCCCGGCGCCCGCGATGCCGCAATTCGATTGGGCGAATCTCGGCAACCTCATCCGGCCCGCGTTCACCATCGCATTGCTCGCGGCGATTGAGTCGCTGCTCTGCGCGGTGGTGGCCGATGGCATGATCGACGACCGGCATGATTCAAATCAGGAACTGATGGCACAGGGCTTGGCCAACATCG
>DATDFH010000072.1:0-3042 GCA_036522715.1 Verrucomicrobiia bacterium | reverse complement strand
GCACGCGGAAGCGGCGTTCGAGGGCTTCACCGGATTCGAGACGGAGTTTCAGCGTGAGCAACTCGGCGACGAGGTCGGTGAGTTCAAGCCGTTGGCTCAACGCATCCACGAAGCGGCGCAGGATGAAGAGCAGCGGCTCGAGGGTTTCGATCGGGTGTTCGTAATCGAACGCTTCCTCGAAACGCTCGGCGGGGCGGACGAGATTCAGCGGGCGCAACGCGGTGGTGGAGGCGGCGGCGAAAAGCGCGAGGGCTTCGAGGCCGAGCCGGTCCACGAGCGCATCCTGGCCGAGCGCGAGCAACTCGCCCACGGTGCGGATGCCCCACTTGTGCAGGACGAGTGCGACATCGGTGGAGGGTTCGAGCGCGGCGACGGGAAGCTTTGCGATGAACGACGCCGGGTCGGTGACGATTTCGATGCCCTCACACCAGCGCGCGGCGTGGCGGGCGATGTTGGGCGTGGGGCCGGTGCCGATGCGCGCGGTGAGGCTGAACGCGGCGAGCGCGGTGCGGAGACGGGTGGCCCAGTTTTGTAGCCGCCGAGGTGACGAGGCGGACACTTCCTCTCCTCCAGTTTGGTCCGTCTCCTTGCGTCGGCGGCTACAAAGTTCTGCCAGTCCCCGCAGATCGATTGTCACGGTGCCGGGGGAGGTGTGCTCGATGTTCGGGGAGAAGCCGTAGGCGCATTGGAGCACGGCGTCGGCGTCGGCACCTTCTTGCGCGGAAGAACGGTGGCGGATGAGGATGTCGCGGCAGCGGGCGAGGGCTTGCGTAGGAGTGAAGCCGAGTTCCACGCCGGCGGCGCGCGCAGGCCCGGTGCAGTCGCACACGCGCGGCGTCGTCAGCGCCGGGTCCACGAGCGCGACGGGGCGCGCCCACAGTTCAGGCTCGTGCCGGAGCGCGGCTTGCAGCGGGAATTGTGGGAGATGGAGGACGGCAAACATGAAGCAAGGAGTAATCAGTAATCCGTAGTCAGGGTGATCAGCTTGCGGCGGCGGCGGTCGCTTCTTCATCGACCTCGGCAGCGCGGAGGAGGTCGAAGTGGAGTTCGGACAGGACTTGCGAGGGCGACTGTGCGAGTGCGGTGATGGCGAGCTTGCCCTCCACGCGCACACGGCAGGCGGGGTTGCTGACGAGTTGGTGCGGGGTGATGACGAGGGCGGCCGCGCCGTTGGCTTCGAGCAGGCGGCGGAAACGGTGCCAGACGCTCGATGAGATTTTTCGGAGTTGCGCGGGCGGGTTGAATTTCAGGTCCACGACGACGAGCGGGAAATTGCGGTCGCGCAACAAAAGGTCGGCGGCTTTCAAGGCTTGCCCGGCGTCGGTGCAGCGGACCCAGAGCAGGCGCGCGAGGATGGCGGGTTCAACGGCGTCCACGTCGAAGCTGTCGGCGCCATCGACGAGCGCGAGGAATTTTCCGTCGTCGGCGACGCGTTGCAGGAACCCGTGGAGAACTTGCGCGCTGCCGGAGCCGGGGCCGGCGCCGATGAGTTCGCTGAGCGCGCCGCGCGGCAGGCCGCCGTGGAGAAGCGCATCGAGCGCGGGCGCGCCGGTGGGGACGGTCTCGATCTCGCGGCGCGGCGGGGGCGTGGTGCGCAAATGCGGGAAGCGCTCGCTGAGGAGCTGGCGCAACTGGATGACGTTGCTCGCACGCATATCCGTGGCCGCACCGGGGCGGGAGGTCACTTTAACTTACCGCGCCCCGGTGCAAACCGGAATTTTCGTTGAGGGAGAGTCTGCCGAAAGCAGAGGGACAAATACGGTCCTACCGAAGAAATATTTTCGGTGGAAACGGCGGAAGAATTTTCAGCCTGACGGTCGTTGGCGTCAGACCGGCTTGTCGAAGACGCTGGAGAAGATGGCGTCCTTGATCTTCCAGATGAGCGTCATGGTCATGGCGACGGGCGGGAGGATCGCGGCGGTGACGAGCCATTCGCGGAGTTGGGCGATCTGCTGCAACACGCCGAGCACGATGTCGGGCAGGGAGGTGATGCGCGAGAGGCCGAAGAGCACGACCACAAAGATCAGCACGCCGAGCAGCAGGCCGCGGTTGAGCCGCGTGAACAGGCGCGTCTCCGAGCGGAGCGTTTCGTCAGGGAGCATCGCGGTAAGGCGTTCGAGCGCGAGGTTGAGGTTGTGCAGGAACACCAGGCCCGAGGCGAAGAACAGGCCGACGGCCGCGACGAAGAGCCGCTCGTCGGGGACGCGATTCCACCAATACACAAACGGCGCGAGGCCGATGTTGACGATGGCGAGTATCTTCACGCGCTCGACGGCTTGAATCCAGATGCGTTCCTGCGGCTGGAAGCAGCCGAACTGGCGGACGCCGTAATAGAGCACGACGGTCAACGCGACCGGCGCGACGACGCCGAAGGTGCGCAGCCAGTCGGCGACGATGTTGTTGGTGCAGACGAGCAGTGTAAGCGGCAGGCCCCAGAACAGCGCGGAGAGGCCGCGCATCATCCGGCCGAGCGCGGGCATCAGGGCGGTGTTGGGACCGGGGGCGCTCATGCTGTAGAGGAATTTGAAATTTGAAATTTGAAATCCGAAACAAATCCGGATCTCAAATCTCGAACTTCGGGCTTCGGGCTTCCTTCGGGTTTCGGATTTCGAATTTTGGATTTCACATCGGCATCAAGCCAACCGGTGTGGGAGGGACAGGCCCAAGGGTTCATCGACAGCCCCGTGCCTAAAACGTCAGGTAGGTGTACTCGCGCAGGCCCTTTTCGTATTCGTCGAGCAGCCTCATGCCTTCGCTGGGCTTGAGGCGGTCGCTTTTGATCGCGTCGTCGATCTGCGACTTCATCTGGCGCTTGAGTTCGTTCTCGTCGTACTGCACGGCGGCCAGCGCCTGGACGATGGTGTTGCCCTCGATGATTTCTTCGATGTAGTAGCCGGCCGGTTCGTCGGGATCGAGGAACACGTGGACCTCGTTGACGCGGCCGAAGAGGTTGTGGAGGTCGCCCATGATGTCCTGGTACGCGCCCATGAGAAAGAAGCCGAGGTAGTAGGGCTCGGGCAGGCCGTTGCCGTTGATGGCGAG
>DATDFH010000071.1:0-2393 GCA_036522715.1 Verrucomicrobiia bacterium | reverse complement strand
AGGACTTGGGCGGCGACTACTCCGATCCCAACACGCGCGGCTACATGACCCGCGCGGAAATGCGCTTCCACACCGATCCCTGCGACTATGTCGGATTGCTCTGCCTGCAGACGGCGATGAGCGGCGGCGCGAGCTGCATCGCGAGCTCCGTCAGCGTGTACAACCGCATGCTCGAGCGGCGGCCCGATCTCGTGGTCGAGCTCACGCGGGATTTCTATCGCTCTCGCGCCGGTGAATTCGGCCCCGGTGAGGATCCCTGGTTCAAGCAGCCGATCTTCTCCTTCACCGACGGCTATTTCAGCTGCTCCGGCATCGGCATGGCAGTGGAAAAGGCGCAGGGGCTGCCCGGCGTGCCGCCGTACACGCCGGCGCAAAAGGAAGCCATCGAGGTCTACCGAGCCACGGTCGAGGAATGCGCGCAGGACATCGATTTCCATCCCGGGGACGTGCAGTTCCTGAACAACTTCGTGATGCTCCACACCCGGCGTGAGTACCAGGACTGGCCCGAGCCCTCGCGCAAGCGCCATCTCTTGCGCCTTTGGCTGAACGATCCGCACGGCCGGCCGGTTCCCAGGGCGGAGCGCGAAGGCCGCTCGAAGGGCGTCCAGCTGAAAGGCGTCAAGCTCGTTGCGCCGCTCGACGTGGAAGCCGAAATCGGAGACGTCGCCCGATAGAAGTCCGATAGCACCCGGCATCGGGCAGGATGCGATGCCGATCTTTCACGCGCGGGCGTTCGTCGCGCTCGCAGCGTTCTTGATGGGCACCCTCGCGACCCGGGCCAGTGCGCGACACCAAAAGAGCTTTGAACCGAAGTTACGAAATCCAGCTATGCACAGTACACCTATTAGGGCGACAGCCCAAGGCGGTCATCACGACGATGCGTGCAGAGCCGTCTCACGGCTGCGCGTAGCCGCTTCGACGCGTCGTTGAAGTCTTCCCCGCGCGCTCCCTTGTCGAGCACCAGATAAGAGTCCACACCGAGTTGCCGGTAGGACTCCTCGATTTCCCTCTCGTCCGTTCGATGCGGCAGAACCGGAAGCGCGCGTACCAATATTACGGGAACCCGTGCTGCCCAGCCTGCCGCTCGCATGGTCTGCAATAGGCGATACGGGCGAAGATCATCGAAGTGGTAGCCGACAACGGCGACCTGCGGCTCATCAGCCTGCAAGCTTCGCAGTGCTTCGTCGCACGTGCTTGCCGGGATGACAGCGAACTCGTCTGCAAGCATCCGCGCGACCAGCGGCAGCGCCTGGGGCGTGTCAGCGAGCAAGACGCGCGGCGTGGTGCTCGTCATGCCTTCCGACGTTCGCCCCGATGCACGGCATCGTTTGCCGCGCTGCCTTCCAGGACGCCCACCCGCGGCGCGCGACGGCGGTCGCTCGACGCTCTGGCGATGTCATCCTCGAGCACGATGTCGGCAGCTCGCAGAAAAACCCGCTCGGGTAGGCGCGCTCTACCGTCGAGCCACAGCCGCAAGGCGTGCTCACTTACTGCTAGACGACTCCGCGCCGCTGCAAAGCCGCCGCAGATGTCGAGAACCCGATGCAACATCCGGCCCTGGAAGTCCAGCATGGCAAACTCGATGGTTTGCAACCGACATGCCGACGCAGGAACTAAGTGCTGCGCGAACCGCGCGCGTCGTTGGCGCTTGTGTCTGAAGCGGGGCGCTCGTTCGTTCCCGTGAGAGAGGCGTGCTCGATTTCGCTCGTGATAAAGCGGGCGAGGGCTACGATCATCCGCAGTCGCTCTTTCCCGAGCGATGGAAAATCCGACAGCGCGGACCTCGCGTGCTCTTCGATTTGGGCGAGCTTATTTAGGAGTTCTTGTTGCTCCATCCGCTGCCTAATCCTCCGTGCGTGGGACACTAGCAGCAAAAGCGGCGTACGGGCACGTCGAAAAAAACCACTCGAACTTGTAGTTGCCTTTACGACATTGGCGTCGACGGGCATGGTTGCTGCTCGACGTTCGCGTCGTGGAGCAGCAGAGGCGCTATTTGTCGGCGTTGCGCGTGGCAGCTCACGCTGTCGGAAACGCGCGGCTTGCCGCCTTTCTAGGCGTCGAGCCGCCTCAACTTCGCGGCTGGCTGGGCGGTGCCGAGATCCCGTTGGAGACTTTCCTGGCCTGCCTGGACGTAATCGCGGACGGCCCGTTCGCGCCGCGTGGAGCACCTGTCCGGGTCGCTGTTATCCGTCAAGAAGTAGACGGACATCAGCCGCGGGGAACTAGGTTCGCCTCCGTGCGAGATACCACGACGCAGAAATAGCTGTTCTTTCCGAGGGGCCGCGGATGGCACGCAAGTGTCGATTGCTGGTGGCAGCGACAGAGGTGGGATACGCCCACATCAGGCGCGCTCTCAACGGCGAGTTCGACATAGTGGTGGCATATACGCGGTC
>DATDFH010000070.1:0-3800 GCA_036522715.1 Verrucomicrobiia bacterium | reverse complement strand
AGGCCGTCGCCGTCGAGGTCCAGCCGGTAATCGCCCAGGCGCAGCGTGCCGTTGTTGTAGAACACGCGCATCGTCGCGCCGCTGGGGCCGATGGCGAGGCGCCCGCCGCTGGCGACGTTGGCAAACGCGCCGCTGCCGCTGGCGTAGTTCATCACGGTGAACCGGTTCGACCACGCGGGCGTGAAGCCGTTGGTGAGCGTAACGGACAGCGCGCCTCCGAACGCGACGGGGCCGCCGACGTTGAGCACGCCGTAATCGTTGTTGGCGATCAGGCCGCCGAGGTTGAAAGCGAGGACAGCGCCATTGTTCAGGCCCAGGCTGCCATTGATCGCGAGTGCGCCGGTCGGGTTGCCCGGCGTGATAGTGCCATAACAGGTGACGGGACCGGTGATCGCGCCCCTGCCCTTGAGAACCGCATTGCTGATCATGTCGTAGTACCCAGGTCCCTCCACGAAGAAGCTGTCCGCTTTCGTCAGTCCCGCGTCAGCGATGAGGGTGCCATTGCCCAAATAGAATGCGGCGGTGCCAGCGCTGTTTGTCACGATGATGTTCCCGCCATCGTTACGCACAACGTTGCCTCTTGCGTAGGAGCTATCAAGACTGACAGTGAGGCCGCTACTGGCGCAAATGGTGCCACCGTTGCTTACGGCCAACTCATTGCGCGAGCCTTGATAGCCAAGAATCAAATAGTCGTTGGACCACACAGAGCCAGCCCCGGTGACGAGCGCCCGATTCAGACTAACGTCAGAGTTGCTACCGATGATACCGTGTCCGCTGATGACCGTGCCACCATCGCTCACCACCAACTGATTCCGGGAACCGGACTTTCCGATCTCGAGCATGTCCGAATTGGTCCAGAGCGAACCGCTGCCCGTCACGATCGCCAGGCTGCTCGCGAAATAGCCATCGACCCTCCCTTGATAGTCGGCCACGGTCGCACCGTTGCTAACCACCAAGAGGCTTGCTTCATTAATAGTGGCACAGCCGGTGATCCAGCTCGAACCGCTACCGGCGACCACTACCTTCGCACCGTGTTGCACTTGCGAGCAGCCAGAATAGCCAGAATTACCAATTTGAACCAAGCGCTGCCCGTTGGTGATCAGCATCTGGCAGTTCGACACGGAGCCATCGCCAACGTAAAGCGTACCATCCAGCAGCATCGGGTTGATCCCGATGCGAACATCCCAGACGGCCCCCGTGGCGTTGGTTGCGCCACCCACCCTGAAAGTTGATGTGGTCGGAATAGTTCCGTTCGAGATCACCCCGCCGCGTGTGATGAGAGTTCCGCTTTTGAACTGGAATTTGCCGGCAGTGTTCGTCATCATCAACTGGTCCACGTCGATGAGGCCGCTGTTGAGCACGTTGGTGCCGCGGCGGATGTCGAAGATGCCGGTGCCGGCGACATTGGCCACACGCAGCGTGCCGCCGTCGATTGTGATGCGATTGTTGGTGGCGACGGAATCGAGTCCGAGGTAAACCGCATTGCTGGCAAAGACCGTGCCCCCGTTGCTTACCACCAACCGATTACTGGAACTGTCGAAACCCACGAAGAGAGCCGCGTTGTTGCTCCACGTCGAGTCCGCGCCCGCCACTACTGCGACGTTATTGTTGCCGCCGAAATTATCGCCGAGGTAGCCATATGAATTTCGGACCGCGCCGCCGTCGCTCACCAGCAGCTGATTCCCGGAACCGACTTCGCCAACGACGAGGTCGCCGACATTGCTCCACAGCGAGCCAGCGCCCGTCACCACCGCCACGTTATTGCCGACCAAGGCGGCCTTGCCGAGGTAGCCAGTCGAACTCCGGACCACTCCACCGTTGCTGATGATCAGCGTGTTAAATGCGCCGACATTGCCGATGATGAGGTCGTTGACGTTCGACCAGTAGGAACCCGCGCCGGTCACCACCGCCACGTTGTTGCTGCTGGTGGAGTTGATGCCGACGTAACCGATCGTATTGCGGACCACCCCGCCGTTGCTCACCACCAACTGATTGCCGGAGCCGATGGCACCCACCCAGAGTTGGTTGGCATTGCTCCACAGCGAGCCCGCGCCGGTCACGACCGCCAGGTTATTGCTGCCGCTGAAGCCGATGGAGCCATCATCCGTATTCTGGACCAGCCCGCCGCTGCTCACCACCAGGTGATTGTCGGAGCCTGTTACACCCACGGTGAACCTATAGTCATTTCGCCACACCGAACCCGCGCCCGTGACGAACGCCCTGTTGCCGCTGCCGGTGGAACTTCCGCCAAAGTAGCCGCCGACCGAGCCCTCATAACTCCGGACTACACCTCCGTTGCTCACCCCCAACTGGTTGCCCGAACCCTCGTAGCCCACGTAGAGATTTACGCCGTTACTCCAGACCGAGCCTGCGCCGGTCACGACCGCCACGTTGTTGCCGCTGGCGGCATTGAGGCCAAGATAGCCGGAACTCCTGTTGACGACCTTCGCGCCGTTTGAAACGACGAGGCGGTTCCAACTCCCAGCCGAGCCGACGTGCAGATTGCTGGCGATTTGCCAGCGCGTGCCGGAATCGGTGAGCCAGACCGTGTTGCTATGGGCACTGCCGCTGAGGCCGATATAGCCGTCGCCGGAGTTGGTCAGGAAGGCGCCACTGGTCAGCAGCAGTGTGGTGAACGGCGCGTTCGTTCCCACCGTCACGTCACCCGTCACAATGTTCGTCGTGCCAGAGATGACATTCGTCTCCCCATCGTTGACGAGTTGCGCCAAGCCGGGCGCGGCGAGGAGCGACAGCACACCGGCCAGAGCGAGGTGGCGGAGCGCGCGCATGGTTTTTCCTCGGCGGCGGTTTACGGCATGGAGTTCTTCAGTGCCCTTCTCCTACCCGATTCGGCGCGCGTGAAGCAAGACAACTTTCCTCTTGCTTCCCCCAGCGCGCACGACTAAACCCGTGCCGTTCCCGCTGAAGTTTGCCATGGAACCGGAGTCATTCATTTCGTTGCGCGTCGCGGCGTCGCCGCCGCCGGGCGCGTGCGCACTCGCGAGCTTCACACCGGCGGCGCGAGGTGAAAGGCGCTGAGCGGGAACACGGGGAGGGGGCACATGAGGAGGGAAATTGACAAGAGCGCCGAACGGCAGCGGGTCACGGTGAGGCTCCGGTTGGTGTTCCTCGAAGTCAGCAAGGCGCGCAAGCTCACCCCCTATGCGCTCGCGCAGGGCGCCGGGCTGACCTTGCCGGCCGTGCTGTTTATCCTGAGGGACAAGAACGGATTCAAGGCGGATACCGTCGATCGCTTCGCCATCGCCTTCGAGGTGTTCGCCTCGGAACTCTATGCCATCGCGGAATGGCGCGAGGGTCTCCACGCCCGGCCGCCCAAGTTGGCGGGGCGGCTTCACCTGAGTGGCGTGGCGCGAACTTCCGGGCGCAACCGCCGCCGCAAACGCGGCTGACCATACGGCGCGGCGCGGGTCGTCAAGGTATAGTTTTCTATACCTTCCGGCGCGCCGGGCGTCGTGGTTGAGTGCGGGCATGACAGCAACCACGCCAACGACCGGCCCGAAGGTGCCGGGAACGCCGTCGAGGTCTCAAGCGACTGTGAAACTGCGGTGGCGGCACATTTTCACGGGAACCAGGCTGATCACGGTTATCTCCGAGGCATCTGTGGAGGCAATTCCAGCGACCGCCGCGTCATCTCCGACGCCCCCTTTGGCAAAAGGGGGCGACCGCCGCGCCGTCTCCGACGCCCCCTTTTGGAAAGGGGGCGACCGCCGCGCCGTCTCCGACGCCCCCTTTTGGAAAGGGGGCGACCGCCGCGCCATCTCCGACGCCCCCTTTTGGAA
>DATDFH010000069.1:0-6608 GCA_036522715.1 Verrucomicrobiia bacterium | reverse complement strand
AGTGGAGCGGGGCACACGCTTCGTCACCGTGCTGCACGCGTCGTGGGACCATCACAGCAACCTCGACGTGGAACTGCCTTTCAACGCCGGCATGGCCGATCAGCCGATCGCGGCGCTGCTGAAGGACCTCAAGCAACGCGGCATGCTCGACGAGACGATGGTGATCTGGGCCTCCGAGTTCGGCCGCACGCCACTGGGCGAAAACCGCGGCGGCTCCACGAACGTCACGGGGCGCGACCATCATCCGTTTGCGTTCACGCTGTGGCTTGCGGGCGGCGGAATCAAGGGCGGCCAGGTCATCGGCAAGACCGACGACATCGGCTGGGGCGTCGTCGAAGAGCCGGTCTCCGTGCCCGACTTCCACGCCACGATCCTTCGCCAGTTCGGTTTCGATCACGAGCAGCTCTCGTATCGCTTCCAGGGTCTCGATTTCAAGCTGACCGGCGTCGAGGGCGCGAGCGTGGTGAAGAAGCTCATTGCGTGACGGAGCGCGCCGGGGTTTGAGCGGTTGCCGGCTCTGCGGGTTTGCCGGTCACCACCTTCCAGATGATGGCCGCGTTCATCGCGAGGAAAAGCATCACGACGACGAACAGAATCCGTCGCGCACGCCGTGATTCGTCGGAGGGTGATTCCATGAGCCGTCAGCGGGGCGACACGACTTCAAAGTCCAGCCGCAGGTTTTCGTCCGCTTTGATCTCGATCTCGCGCTGAATGCCGTTTCCGCCACGCACATGGGTTTTGCGATGCACGGCTTCGATCGCGTAGCGGCCGGGCGGCAGTCCGGCGATGGCGAAGTTTCCATCGGCGTCGGAGACAGCGAAGAACGGGTGCTCCACCACGCCAACGTAGGCAAACATCCACGGATGCACGTCGCACTTGAGGCGGAGAAAGACTTCCGGTTGCGACCAGACGTAGCGCTGATCCGGGCCGCCGACCATGTGTGCCTTGTTCACTTCCTGGTTGCCCGGAACCGTGGGAGTAAAGTGGTTGTTGTGGAGCGTCTTGTCAGAGTTGCGTGCAAGCATGGCCTGGCCGACCTGAAGCCCAATCACCTGCGGCGTGTACTCACAGCCGCGCTGATCAATCACGGGCATGTTCGTCGACACGGCAAAAGAGCGCCCTTCGAGTCCGCGGCGAATGTAAACGAAAACGTCCGCCAACCCGGCGTCCTTGCCGACGACGTAGAATCGGGTGCTGGTCGGAGGTGGCGCGGCCTTCCCGCAGTTTGGATCGGTGACGGCGATTGGAATTTCAGGCGGCGGTGTGCCTCGGAGCGTGACACGGCCGAAGACAGTCGAGCCGTGGGAAACCACTGGTCCGCCGCCTCCCGCGCCGGTGGAATCGGCTGATCGTTCGCTGGAGACTGCGCTCGCTGGCGCGGCGCCGGGGCCAGACCCATCGGGGAGTGTGACCGCGGCATTCGAGTTTGAGAGCAATGGCGAGGCGGGGCCGGCGCGATTCCCGGCCAATGCGCGAGGCGAAGGCATTGCGGCGGCGCGGTTCGAGCGGATCATGGCTTCCAACTCCTCGCGCGTGGGCGGCGGCTTTGCCGCGAGGCGATTCGTGGCGGCGCTTTTCTCCCACAGCACCCAGGCCATGAAGCCAACGCCCATGCCGAGGATCAGCAGGCCGACGCCGACGACCCACAATGGACCGGCGAGTGACGACGGTTTGGATTCCATAGATTCTTACAACACCAATGAAGCCGTGCGGTTGCAGAATGCCGGCGCACGAAATGCCGGCCCAGCTTCAATCCTTCGCGCCAAAAATCCGCCGATGCTCCTCGGCGACGTAGCGGTCGGTGAAGCCGGCGACATAGTCACACACAGCGCGCTTGAGGCCGACCCGTTTGATCCGTTTGCGCGAGTGCGTGCCGATCTCGTCCGGGTGTTCGAGGTAATGCTGGAAAAGCTTCTCGAGCATCTGCACCGCGCGCTTGTTGGGCTCGTGAACGACCGGGTTGTAGTAAAGGTTCTTGTAGAGGTAATCGCGCAGCTCGAGGTTCAGCTCGCGGCGCTTGGGGCTGTAGCGGACCAGCGGCATCGGATGCAGCCGGACTTCATCAGCGGAACCCACCCCTGCATCCTGGATCAACTTCTCCGAGGTCGTGACCACGTCAGTGACCTGATCGTCGATGATGCAGCGGATGATGAAATAGCGGCGGCATTCGTCGGGCAGGTCACCGTGGGCGCGCTTGACCTGGCGTGCGGCGACCGCCCACGCGCGCACGTCGTGCGTGAGCTTCTTTTCGTCGAGCAAGCCGGAGTCGAGGCCGTCGTCGAGATCGTGGCTGTAGTACGTGATCTCGTCGGCGAGGTTGGCGACCTGCGCTTCGAGCGAGGAATGTTTCGCGTCGAAGCCCTTCCGCTTGCTCGGGTGATCGTAGGAAGTGTAGTGCTTGACCAGGCCCTCGCGGACTTCCCACGTGAGGTTGAGGCCCGGGAAGCCCGGATATTTTTGCTCCAGTTCCTCGACGATGCGGAGGCTCTGGCGGTTGTGCTCGAAGCCACCGGCATCCTTCATCAAGCGGCGGAGCGCCGCCTCGCCCTTGTGGCCGACAGGCGAATGGCCAAGATCGTGCGCGAGCGCAATCGTCTCAGCGAGGTCCTCGTTGAGCCCGAGCGCACGCACGATGTTCCGCGAGATGGCGGCGACTTCCATCGTGTGCGTGAGCCGGGTGCGGAGATGGTCGCCGGTGCCGTTGAGGAAAACCTGTGTCTTGTATTCGAGCCGGCGGAAGGCGCGCGAATGGATCACGCGGTCGCGGTCGCGCTGATAATGCGTGCGCCACGTCGGCGGCTCCTCGGGGTAGGCGCGGCCGCGCGTGTCGGCACTCTTTTGCGCGTAAGCCGCGAGGACAAGCCGCTCGCGGGCCTCAAGTTCTTCGCGCGTGCAGGGCATGGGTCAAACTCGGAACGCGGAATCCAGATTGCGGAATGGAAACGGGCGGTTACTTCTTCGGCACCACATAGGTCTTGCTCCAGAGCGAATAGATCGCACGCATCTCGCGCTGCTCGGTGTCCGTCCACTCGGCGACGCGTTCGACCAGTGTTTTCATTTCGCCGAAGCGTTCGTCGCGCTCGACGGCGAGGTTGTAATTCTCCAGCGCCTGCGCGATGTCGTCATTGGCCCAGTAGCCGAGGGCGAGGCAGTAATAATCGTAGCGCGCCTGCCGCTTGCTCAGGTCGGCGGCAAGTTTCCACTCGCGCAACGCATCCTTCGCGTCGCCCATGTTGAAGTAGCCCCACCCGACGCGGTTGTGCCGCGGTGCGGAGTTGTCGAGTTCGACGGCCTTGCGCAGATCGGCGCGGGCGGCGGCCTTCTGGCCGAGCAAGGCCAGCGTGTAGCCGCGGTTCGCGTACGCGTCGGCGTCCTTCGGATTCGACGCGATCTGCTCGTTCAGCTTGGCCAGTTTCGGCGTGGTGATTGCGGCGTGATGAGCGCAACCAGCGAACAAGAGCGTGACTAGGAAAGCCGCGAGGGAAAAGGATGCGCGCTGCATGGTGAAATCAGTTGGCGAGAAGTTCCTCGACCGAAATCCCCTTCAATTCAAACAAGCGCCGGATGGCGTCCTCGATCAAGTTGTTCGGGCACGACGCACCGGCGGTGATGCCGACCGTGACGTTGCCGGCAGGCAGCCAGTCTTGCGTCTCGACCTCCTGCTTCTTGTGAAGGTTGTAGTGAACGATGAGCTTGTCCGACGCCATCTTCGCAGCGTTCTTGATGAAGTACGTCGGAAGTTTTTCCTCGCCCATCTCGGCGAGGTGCGACGTGTTGGAGGAGTTGTAGCCGCCGATGACCAGCAGCAGGTTCATCGACTGCTTAAGCAGCTTTTGCAGCGCATCTTGCCGGTCCTGGGTCGCGCCACAGATCGTATCGAAAAAACGGAAGTGCTGGTCCACGCTCGCCGCGCCGTGTTTCTTCTCCATCGCGGCGCGGATGCGGCGCTGCACTTCCTCGGTCTCGCCGCGCAACATCGTGGTCTGGTTGGCGACGCCAACGACTTTCAAATGCACATCGGGATCGAAGCCGGTTGAGTAGGCGCCCTTGAATTTCTCCAGAAACTCCGACTTGTCGCCGCCGCGCAGGATGTAGTCGCAGACGTAATCGGTCTCAGCGAGGTTGAACACCACGAGGTAATGGCCGCTGCCGTAGGCGGTCGCCTGCGACGTGGTGGCCTTGGTTTCCTCGTGCTTGGCCTTGCCGTGGATGATGCTGGTGACGCTTTCCTTCGAGTACTGGCGCACGCGCTTCCACACGCTCATCACGTCGCCGCAGGTCGTATCGACGGTCTGGACGCCCATCGCCTCGAGCTTCTTGCGCGTGGCGACCTCGGTGCCGAAGGCCGGGATGATGAACACGTCGTCCGCGGTGAGGCTCAGTTGCGCCAACTCCGCCTCGGCGGGCTTGGGCGAAATGCTGACGATGCCCATTGCGCGAATCTGGTCGTTGACCTCGGGGTTATGGATGATTTCGCCGAGCAGAAAAATGCGCTTGGGCGACGGGAAAACTTTCCGCGCCGCGTAGGCGAGGTCGATCGCGCGCTCCACGCCGTAGCAAAAGCCGAACTCCTTCGCGAGTTTGATCGTCAGCCCGTTCGCCGAGAGCACACCGCCTTGCGCGCGGATGCGGTCCACGAGTTCGCTGCGGTAATGCGAGAGCACCTGCGCCTGCACGGCCTCCATGATGTCGGGCCGGCGGAGGTTGATCTTCTGCGGCGGCGTAGCGGCGGTGGCGGTTGACATGGCGGGAGAAAGCTTACCGCGCCGGCGCGGAGTTCAAAGTTCAAAGTTCCGAGATCAAAGCGCCCTCGAAAACCCTGAACCGATTTACGGCGTGACAATCCAGTTCAGAATCGCCTTCTGCACGTGGAGCCGGTTCTCGGCCTCGTCGAAGATCGTGTCCGCGTTGGCCTCGAAGGTCGCATCGTCAATTTCCTTGCCGCGATAGGCGGGCAGGCAGTGCATCACCAACGCGTCGGGCCTGGCTGCTTTCAACAGCGAAGAATTGATCTGGTAGCCGGCGAGTTCCTTCAGGCGCGCATCAGACTCCGCTTCCTTGCCCATCGAAACCCACACGTCGGTGTAGAGCAGGTCAGCGCCCGTTGCGGCGGCGAGCAGGTCCGCCGTGCACACAACCTTCGCACCGTTCGTGAAGCTGAACGTCCGCACCGCGTTCGCACCTTCGCCGGTCTGATGAAAGTGGCTCGCGCCCGCGCGGTGCAACAGCGCCTCGGTGGGCTGGTAATTCCTCGGAGCGGCGATGCGCAGTTCGAAACCGAGTTTCGCCGCCGCGAAAATCCACGACGCCGGCACGTTGCACGCGCCGTCACCGACGAACGTGACCACCTTGCCCCGGATCGGCCCGCGCTTCTCCTGAAACGTGAAGATGTCCGTGAGAATCTGGCAGGGGTGCTCGTCGTCGGTGAGCGCGTTGATCGTCGGGACGCGCGAGTAGGCGGCGAACTCCTCGATGTCGCTCTGCGCGAAGGTGCGGATGACCGCGCCGTGGCACATGCGGCCGAGCACGCGCGCGGTGTCCTTGACCGGTTCGCCGCGGCCCATCTGGATTTCGTTCGCGATGAGAAACATCGGGTTGCCGCCCAGTTCGTGGATGCCCACGTCGAAGCTCACGCGGGTGCGTGTGGAGGATTTCGAGAAGATCATCGCCCACGTCTGGCCGGCGAGGGGCTGGCGGTCATCCTTGCCGCGCCGGGCCTTGAACTCCCCGGCGGTGCGCAGCACGGACTCCATGTCCGCCGCCGGCATCGCTTCCAGACTCAACAAATGTTTCATGGCTACCTGCAATCTCCCGCTCCGGGAAAGCGCGCACTGTAACAATCACGCGGCCGGGTGCAAAACTTTCTTGAGGGACATGTCGTGCCAGCGGCTCAGCAGCGCCACCGAGCAACTCGCGCCAACCAGCGCGAGAAACATGTCCCATTGCGTATCCCACGGATCGCCCTGCGTGCCGAGGAAATCCGTGGCCGCTTCGCCGGTGAGCAGCGCGGTCCACCACTCGATGAATTCGTAACACGCGCTGAACGCGAGGCAGACGCTGACGACGAGGAACGCAAGCCATCTGCCAGGAAGAAGCGGCGTTTTCCGCAGGAGCAACTCGCGCACGAGGATCGCCGGGATGAAGCCTTGCGCGAAATGTCCGAGCCGGTCGTAATGATTGCGCGCCAGCCCGAACGCGTCACGCACCCAATCACCCAACGGCACCTTCGCGTAGGTGTAATGCCCGCCGACGGCGAGAATCACCGAGTGCAGCGCGAGCAGATGCAGGCACAGCGGAGAAAGCGGGAAGCGCCGCCGAGTGACAGCAAGGATGACGAGGCCGATCCAGGTCGGCGCATTTTCCAGCGCCCAAGTAAAGCGGTCGGCCTTGGGCGCAATGCCGAGGCCAATCTGCACTGCGACGATGATTCCAATGAGCCACGGGAGCGGCATTGCGCATCCTCAAGCGAGCGATTCCACCACCGACGCGAAAATGCCCAACGCCTCCTCAGCCTCGGAGCGGCACAGGTTCAGCGGCGGCAGGAAACGGACGACCTGGTTGCCGGACGGAATCGTGATCAAACCGGCGGTGTGAAGACGGTTGACCAA
>DATDFH010000068.1:0-2205 GCA_036522715.1 Verrucomicrobiia bacterium | reverse complement strand
GGCTTGCGCTCGAGCAGGCTATCCAGGCCCAGGATGCCGGCGGCGCGTTTGAGCCGTGCATCGCGCTCCGTGCGCGGCACATTGCGGACTTTCAGCCCGAACAGGATGTTCTCGGCAACGGACAGATGGGGAAACAGCGCGTAGTTCTGAAACACCATCGAGACGCCGCGCTTGGCCGGCGGCAGCGCGGTCACGTCGCGGCCGGCAATGGAGATTGTCCCGGCCGTCGCGGTTTCCAGGCCGGCGATCAGACGCAGGGTCGTGGATTTCCCGCAGCCGGAGGGCCCGAGCAGCGCCACCAGGTGACCATCAGGCGCCGAAAAGCTGATGTCCTCCAGCGCAGTTGACGAGCCCCACGTCTTGTTGATGCCTGCGAGGCGAACGTCCGCCATCTCTCCCCGACCGCGTCCCAGCCGCGCGTGTCCCATGCGCCGCTAGACGATAGGGAGCACGATGGGCTGCTGGCAATCCCATGAAGGAACACGGGTCACGTCATAGCGATACATCGAGAACGCCGAGATGAAGATCGCGCCATCGACGCCGACTCCGTCCATCGCCGCCACCATCTCGTCGCCGGTGACGTGCGGCGGCCAGTTCGGCACGCTCGCCCACGGGCAGGCCGGCGTGTTCGCCTCATAGGCATGGACCTGGGAGTCGATGATCATCGTGGCGTTTCCTGTTGTGTGGTGGCGGCGAGTTTTGGAGGCGGGAGGGCGGGGAGTCTAGGGGGTGCGGTAGCGATCATCTTGCGTCCTATAAGACAATGTCGTATATATGTCGCATGAGGGTCGTCGCTACGCGGGGCTACGACCGCCGCGCGCGCAAGCTGCTCACGGCTGCCGAACGGGCGGCTGGAGAACTGGAAATCGCGCTCGCGCCGACGGCGTGGCCGGTGATTGCTGGAACGGGCGGCGCGCGCAAGGCCAGAGTGGCGCGCGGAAGTCGCGGCAAGAGCGGTGGCGCACGCATCGTCTACTACATGGTGAGCCGACGCGGCGTCCTCTATCTGATCGACATCTACGCGAAAAGCGCCAAGGAGGATTTGACCGATGCCGAGAAGCAAGAAATTCGCCGCCTCATCGCGTCGTTCGAAGCCGACGCCTAGCGCGCTCGGCAGACGGCTGATCGTGGGACTGAAGGAGGCGCTTGCTCATTCGCGCGGAGAGATCACCTTGCCAGGCTATACCATCGAGGTCCCGGAAGACGTGGACGTAGTCGCCGTGCGGCGTGAGCTTGGATTGTCACAAGCGGCATTCGCGCGGACCTTTGGCCTTGATGTGACAGCGATTCACGCGTGGGAGCAGGGCCGCCGCCGGCCCGACCGGGCGGCGCGGGTATTGCTGGCGGTCATCGCCAAGGAGCCCGAGGCCGTGCTGAGGGCGCTGGCGCGATAGGCAGGCATCGGGCCGTCGATGCCGACCTTGTCCATCGCCGCCACCATCTCGTCGCCGGTGACATGCGGCGGCCAGTTCGGCACGCTCGCCCATGGGCGGGCCGGCGTATTCGCCTCATAGGCACGGACCTGGGAGTCGATGATCATCGGGACGGTCCTGTTGTGAAGTGGCGGCGAGTTTTGGTGGGGCGGGAGGGGGTGTGTCTAGAGGTGGGGCAAGGTGTTGGTGCGTGCGCTCAGACAAGAATATCGCGCCGGAAGAAGTGCAGCTAGATGGCAAGAATTGCGAAGCAAATATAACCACCTGCGATAATAGCCTCCCTCAAGGCGTCATGCTTCTCGCCTCTCTTGATGCTGGCGATGGCAGCCTCGGAATACGTGAAGGCGAGAGCGATATACAACAGGCCGTGCAGATTCACCTTACCAGACCTTCTATTGCCGTCCTACAGCAGGCGGCAAAGGTCCGTTCTTCCTAACACCTCATTCGGAAAAAATTTTCCGGAGAAAGTGCTCGGCAACCACGGCGCTCAAAACCTACATTGTGCATGGGACGGGTCCACAGGGCATGTGGGGAGGAGAGTCAGCTCGCCTCCCTTAGAGAGGAAGGCCATGACTCCGAACCATCTCCGAAGCTTTTTTGATCAATGCACGCCCACCCAGCTTTCTCTCTGGGTCAAGAAACAAACGTTACTTGCGCGCGCCTACCGCAATTTCCTGATCAAGCGGTTTGGCCGGCAGGATTTGTCCAACTCAACCCCCATCGGGCTCCCGGACGAGGACGCAATCGTCAACGCGGCAATCGAGCGTGTCTT
>DATDFH010000067.1:0-2340 GCA_036522715.1 Verrucomicrobiia bacterium | reverse complement strand
ATTCGAGTGGTTCCTCGGCCGCAACGATCTGGGCCTCGCGCTCTACGATCCGGGCACCGGCGGCTGTCGTGACGGCTTGCACGTGGACCGCCTGAGCCAGAACCAGGGCGCCGAATCCACGCTGGCCTTCCTGCTCTCGCTCGCGGAAATGCAGGCGCTGCAAAACACCCTCACCAGCTTCAAGGAACCCGCCGGCAAGTAGCGCCGGTCAGAACCGAAGTCTCCGCCGCAATAAGACATGCCCAACTCCACACGACCCGTCGTCCACGCGAAACGCATCGGACCGACCCTGACCCCAGACCGTTCGCGCGTGCTGATGCGCCCCTTTTATCCGAGCACCGACGACATCGCGCGGCGGATCATTGCGCGCGGCATAGCCCTCTCCGACGAGGAGGTCACGCGGTTGCTTGGTCAGGTGCTGGGCGAGTTCGAGGACCGGCACGAAAACGTCGCGCAGCTTCTCCGCAACCGCTTCCTCCAGGTAAGCCGTTATCTGGGCGACGCGCCGGAGTCTTCGTCGGAGCGGCAGGCGCTCATCGGCGCTCACTTCACACACGAGTATTCCCCGGAGTCCGCGGCGTTGTTCAATCCCTCCATCGTGCCGCATCCCGACCAGACCGGGTTGCCCAAGGGCGCGCTGCGATTCATCCTGAGCTTGCGGGCCACGGGCGAAGGACATATTTCCTCGATCACCTTCCGCGTCGGCGCCGTCAGCGCGCAACATCGCATTACGCTCACGTCACCCGCGCCGTTTGCAGCGGAGCCGGCGCGCGTGCCCAACGCGGCCTACGAGAAACCGCTGTTCGCGCGAAAGCTTCACGAGTTGGGCGTGCAAAATGACTTTTCCCGGAGCGTGCTCGATCAACTTCCCGAGGCGTTCACTCTCGATGACCTGCACCGCGTCCTCGCCGTCGCACTCCAGCACGCGGACCCGGCCGATGCGACGATCGCCCACGCCGAGCGCGGCATCCTGCTGCTGGCCGAATCAAACTACGAGGTGCGCTTCGCCCCCGGCAGCCACGTTTCGCAGCGGGTCATTTTCCCGTCCACTCCCAGCCAGAGCAACGGGATCGAAGACGCGCGCTTCGTCCGCTTCCAGGACGACGACGGCCGCGTCACCCACTACGCGACCTACACCGCCTACGACGGCAAGATCATCCTGCCGCAACTTTTGGAGACGCCGGACTTTGTGCATTTCAAATTCAGCACGCTCAACGGCCCGGCCGTGCGGAACAAAGGCATGGCGCTGTTCCCGCGCAAGATCGACGGCCGCTACGCCATGCTCTCGCGCCAGGACGACGAGAACATCCTCCTGATGTTCTCGGACAACATCCATTTCTGGCACACGCCCCAGGTGCTGCTCTCGCCGGCCCAGCCATGGGAATTCATCAAGATGGGCAACTGCGGCTCGCCCATCGAGACGGAAGCGGGCTGGCTGGTGTTAAGCCACGGCGTCGGCGCGATGCGAAAGTATTGCCTCGGCGCGTTCCTGCTCGACTTGAAGGATCCGACGCGCGTGATCGGCCGGCTGCGCGAACCGTTGCTGTCTCCGAACGAAGCCGAGCGCGAAGGCTACGTCCCGAATGTCGTTTACACCTGCGGCGCGCTGCTGCACGGACGGGAACTCGTTATCCCCTACGCCATGAGCGACTCCGCCACCAGCTTCGCCACCGTGGCGCTGGATGAACTGCTCGCGGCGATGGAGTGAGACGCCGGAAGAACGGGAACCTACAGCCAGGTTGAGCCGGGGAATTTCTTTTGCAACGCCGGCTTGTGCTTCGGGTAAGCGCGCGCACGCCAGTCGGGCCAGTCGCACGTGGCTTCGAGCCGTTTGCCGTCAGGGGTGCAGAGCCACAACTTCACCGGCACGGCGCCTTCGCAAACGAACGGGTGATCTTTCAGCGCAAAGCACTCGGTGAGTTTCACCTGCGCCTCCGGTGACAAGGCCTCGCGCGCATTCACTTCGTCGGAGTAGGTCAATTTCAACTTCCGGCCGTCGTGCCACGCGAAGTGCGTCGGCGCGAGTTCATCCACCCAGCCGGATTGCCCCTCGGGCAAGTGTTGGCGGAAGGCGGGGCGCAAGTCGGCGGCTTGAGCTTCCTTCGCCAGTGTCAGCCCGCGAAACGCGCGGGCCATCACCGCCTTCAACGCCGCGTCATCGAAGCGCGGCAAACCGAGGTCACGCAGCGCGACGCAAATCAAATTCACCCGCGCGACGAACTGCTGGAGTTCGTGATCGAACTTGGGCAGCTCGAAGTAACCGTTCGCGTACGCCTCGGCGAGGCAGCGGCCCGCGGCTTCGGGGTCCGGCTCGCGCTGATGCTCGTGCGCGATGATCAG
>DATDFH010000066.1:0-2509 GCA_036522715.1 Verrucomicrobiia bacterium | reverse complement strand
GCGGAGAAATTCACGCTCGACCTCCACTCGGTGCCCGCGACGAACAAGGACGACATCCTCGGCGCGCGAGTGGAACTGAAGCTGAACGCCGCGTCGACGCGCTGGGGCAAGGCGGACACGCTGGTTTTGCGCACGCAAACGCGACCCGTCGAGATGCCCGGCGCATGGCCCGGTGGTGGTCTGACCATCGAGGCCGCACAACCCGACACGCCGTGGGGCCGCGCCCAAAGCTTGCGCATCAACTTCACCCTCGCGGATGTGCAGACCAATCTCACGAGCCTGCGCGGCCACCTCGATCTCACCGCGCAACAGCCGAAGACGAAGTGGGCCTCGGCGCAGTGGCTCCACCTCACCGCGCGCGCGGCGCAGTTGCCCCCGGGAACCGTCTCCGCCACCGACGCGGCCTGGGGCTGGTGGGCTGATCTCGCGCCTTACGAACTCGACTGGCAGCTCCAGGCCGAAAGCGTCGCCACGGTGAAGGGCGATCTCGATCACCTCGAGGCGGCGGGCCATTGGCGCGCACCCGACCTGGCGGTGGATGATCTCACCGCGAGCGTTCTCGGCGGAAAACTTCTCGTCGCGGCAAAGCTCAACGTTGCGAGCCGCGACGCGATCGGCCGCGCGACGATTGATTTTGACGTGAAGAAACTCGACCGCTTGCTCACCGAGGGCGCACAGAAGTGGCTGAGCCAATACGAGTGGGACCATCCGCCAATCGCAAGCGCCCGCGGCGGCGGAAAGCTTCCGCCGTGGACCGCCGAAAATCCCGACTGGCGCGGCGAAGTGCTGCCGACCGTTTGGCTCGATGGCGCGCTCACCAACCAGGCCGGCGCGTTTCGCGGCGTGCGTTTCGACCGGGCACGGCTCGACTTCCACTTCACGAACCAGATCTGGCGCGTGCGCGACATCGTCGCCGAACGCCCCGAAGGCCGGGTGTGGCTCGACCACGACTCCAATGAGCGCACCAAGGATTACTCGTTCAAGGTCCGTAGCAGCATCGACGTGAAGGCGCTCCGTCCGTGGCTCGACGACGGCGGCAAGCGCGCGCTCGACTTTTTCCAGTTCACCGGCAACCCGGATGTGGAGGTTGATTTGTGGGGCCGCTGGCACGCTTTGGAGCGCACGGGCTTCAACGCCAGGATGCACGCGACGAACTTCACCTTCCGCGGCGAGACCGTGAGCGAGGTGAGCGCCGCGGTCGCTTACACCAACCGCAGCGTGAGTTTTCGCGATGCGCGGCTCCGGCGGCCGGAGGGCGAGGCCGTCGTTGCCGCGGGGCGCTTCGACATCGACGCGCAAAAACTTTTCCTGACGAACGCCGTCAGCACTGTCGAGCCGATGGCGGTCTTGCGCGCGATCGGGCCGCGTACGGCGGAGGCGATGGAGCCGTATCAGTTTCTCGCGCCGCCCAAGGTGACGGTCAACGGGATCGTCCACACGCGCGACACGGCGCAGATGGATCTGCAGTTCCACGCCGAAGGCGGGCCGTTCCACTGGTCGCGCTTCAACCTCCCGACGGTGACCGCCGATCTGCACTGGGCCAGCAACGGCCTGGTGATGACGAATTTCGAGGGCGCGTTTTACGACGGGAAGATCCGCGGCGCCGCGTGGTTCAATTTTTCGCGGGGCGAAGGCACGCAGTTCAGCTTCGACGCCAACGTGTGGGAGTCCGACTTGCACAAGCTGATGAGCGACATCTCGCCCAGGACCAACAAGCTCGCGGGAGTGCTTAACGGCCGGCTGGCGGTGACCAGCGCCGACTCGTCGGATTGGACGAGCTGGCAGGGCGCCGGCGACGCGAAGTTGCGCGACGGCTTGTTGTGGGACGTGCCGCTGTTCGGGTTCCTCTCGGGGCCGCTGAACACGATCATGCCCGGCGTGGGCCACAGCCGCGCCGACGCCGCTTCGGCGACTTACATGATCACGAACAGCGTCATCCGCACCGACGACTTGAAGATCGAGGCTGGCACCGCGCTCTTGAAATATCGCGGCACGGTGGACTTCGACACGCGGGTCAACGCGCACGTCGAGGCCGAGGTGCTGCGCGAAACCGGCATCATCGGCAAGATCGTGAACCTGGCGCTGATGCCGCTGACGAAACTTCTCGAATACAAAGTCACCGGTACGCTGGCCGATCCGAAGCCCGAACCGCTCTACGTGTTGCCGCGCATCATCCTGATGCCGCTCAATCCGGTGAAGACGATCAAGGAGCTCTTCCCCGGCGAGAGCAAACCGCCGGCGACCAACGCGCCGCCGGCTCCGGCTCAACCTCCTCAGCCGTGAACAGACTTCGCTGCGCGCCGCCCGGATGAGGCCGGCGGTTGCTTTCCGCGCGCGGATTCGTTAATCCTCACGCGTGCCGGATGCTGCCCCCAGTTTGTTGCTGCTGATTCCTGCTTACAACGAAGAGCAGCGGATCGAGCCGGTGTTGCGCGACTACGCCGCCTATTTCCGGGCGAATTACGGCGGCAAGTTCCAGCTCGTCGTCGTGCTCAACGGCTGCCGCGAC
>DATDFH010000065.1:0-16204 GCA_036522715.1 Verrucomicrobiia bacterium | reverse complement strand
GCCAAAGACGGCGAGGCGATTCGTGTCCACGTAGGGCAGCGTGGCGAGGACGTTAGCGCACGCAACGGCGCGGGCATTGTTCTCCGGACAGTTGCCCATGTTTACCGGATTTGTCTCGCCGCCCGCCGCGTGCGTGAGCGTGGGGCCGATGCAGACCATTCCCCACGGCATCATCTCGCGCGCCTTCGGGAGCGAATAGCCGGTGGCCGTGCCGCCCGCGCCATGATTGATGATGACGCCGGCGAACGGCCCGTTGCCCGCGGGCTTGAGCATGATGCCGGTGAAGGTGCGGTCGGCGTCGGTGTAGGTGAAGTTGGTCCCCGTCCAGTTGAAGGTGAACGGCGACGGGACTTGCAGCACCCGATAGAACCTCGAGGCGGAGAGAAGCGCGCCAGAGTGCGTGAACGCGGTGTTCGTGCCGGGGTTCGATGCAAAGAGGTTGGAGGCGAGCGGCAGCCACGTGCCATTCGTGAACGTGGGGCGCTGTTCGATCTGGAAGAAATCCCCGACGGTGCTTGGCCAGATCAGCGTGACGTTGGTCCCTTGCGCCGCCACGCCAACCTGCGCGTCCGCGGGTGGCTGGACTGCCAGCAGCAGGGCCGTGACGACCGAAAGTTCGATTATTGTCTGCGAGCGCATGGCGGATTCAGATCAAGGACGCAACACGCCGTGTTTCGTGAACCACGCGCGAATCTCCGCGAAGACTTCCTCGCGCCTGGTCTGGTCGATCGGGTGGCCCTCGCCCTCGAAGACGTGGCGTTCATTCGGCACGTGGTTTCGGTCGAGCACGGTCTTGAGCGACGCGGATTGTTCGGGCCTCACGACCGGATCAACGCTGCCGTGCAGAATCAGGAACGGCGTGCGAATCCTCTCCGCCGCATCCACCGACGGCGCCGCAAAGCCCGCACGCGGCGCGACACCGCTGCCGGTGATCGCGGCGGCCTTGAGCAACCCGGGTGCGGACGCGGCCAGTCCGATGGTGACGAAGCCGCCCATGCTGTGGCCATAAGCCGCGATTCGTTTCGCGTCCACTTCAGGCAGGCTGCCCAAGATCGCCACACACAATCGCGCACGGCGGATGTTTTCCTCGCTGGCGCCGTAGTTGGCGGGCTGTGGATTGCCGCGCGCGGCTTTGGCGTTGGCACCATCCGTTTTCGGAGCGGATTGTGGAGGGCCACCCGTGGGCGCACCCGGCCGCGCACCAACCGCGCGGGCGTCATGCGTATAGTTGGGTGCAATGCAGACGACGCCCGATTTCACCAGCTCCCGCGCCTTGTTCACCCCGAAACTCTCCGCGCTGCCGCCGAGGCCGTGGCTGATGAGCACTGCGGGAAACGGCCCCTTGCCCTCCGGTCTTACCAGGATGCCGTTCATCTCGAAATCGCCGTCGCGATAGGTCCAGCGCTCGCCGTCGAGTTTGAAGTTCTTGCCGATGTCCGCCGTCGTCGCGACTTTCGGCGCTGTGGACACGGCGGGAGCAGGAGTTGCGGCAGCGATTTGAACAGTTGTTTTGCCGATGACCTTCGCTCCGTATGCCAGCGCGGCTTCAAACTCCGGATCGTAATCCGGCTGATCCTTCGTTCCGCGCAACACGTCCACGGCATACACGCCGAGGTAACCGCAGCCGATGCGCTCCGCGGCCTTCATTACCTCCATGAGCGAGCCAGTGTTGCCGCCGGAAGCATCCACCATCTCGAAGTAGAGTCGCGTTTTCGCGCCCCAGCTTTGGAACGCGGTTTTGCGGGCGCTGTCGGTGTCGTAGCTGCGCGCGTTCAGTCCGTTCTGGCCGACGTAGCAGCCGCGACTGACCGCATGGGCGCCGATGGCTTGGAACTGCTCCGGCCCATCGAGACTGCCGACATTGAGTGTGACGAGCAGCGGCGTCTTCTGAAACACGGCCCTCGCGTCGTCGACGCCCCGCTTCACCGTCTCGAGCCAGAGTTCGTGCGAATACTTGCGGCCATCACTCGCGGCGGCGGCGAGGAAGCGCGTCTTGAACTCCGGCTCGTTCACGTTGATTCGGCGGAAGCGGTAGGGATTGGTCTCCGCGCCGGGCGTCACGTCCACGAAAAGCACGTTCGGGTCGCCATCGAACTTGCGCGCGACTTCCGCGAGAAAGTGGTCGGCGTGCTTGCGATAGATGGGATCCCAGAACAGCGGGATGTCAGTCTTCGACGAAGCCGAGTGAACCGTGACCGCGCCGGCATCGAGCACGAACTGCGGCGTGGGATGCTTCGCCGCCGGCTCCGGCCAGTTGCCGCTCGACGACCACATGATACGCAGCGCCACCTTCTTTCCTGCACCGGCCCACACGGCGATGCGCCGGTCAAGCGCGCCCCAATCGAAGACGGCCTCACGCGGCTCCACGTCGCTCCAGTAGATCGTGAACAGCGCGCCGACGAGGTGCGGATTGGCGGCGGGTGCGGGATTGTCGCGCTGTTGATACGAGGCGAAGTAGAGCAGGCCCGTTGGCGCCGCCGCACCCGCAGCCGATGCAAACACAAGACTCAATCCGAGGAACGAGCGGCAGAATGTCATGCGGAGAAAATCACGGTTGGGACTTCGCACCGCCGGCGGGCACCGCGGAGTTCTCAAAATCTTTTTCCGTCAGCACACCATCGTGATTGCGGTCGAACCGCTCGAAGAGCGGCGGCGGACCTTTGAACTCCTCGCGCGTGACGCGGCCATCGCCGTTGGCATCCTCGCGCGCGCGTATCTGGTCCCAGGAAATTCCCGGCCCGCGACCCGCACCTTGCGGCGGTTGCGCCGGACGCGCGCCCGTCGGGGTTGCGATTCCCGGACCACTCGTGGCGGACGCGAGCGGCTCGTCGTCTGCCGCCGTCTTGCCTTTCAAATGCCGGTCGAAGAAGCCGCGCACCATCGCCTCCAGTTCCGGCCCGCCAAAGCCGTTGCCGTGGCCGGCACCTTTGAGCGTGTGAAAGTGAACACGCACGCCGGCGGACTTGAGCGCGTGGTAAAGCAGCTCGCTCTGATGATGCGGCACCGTCGGATCCTGGTCGCCGTGGACGATGAGAAAGGGCGGATCGTCCTTCGTGACGTAGGTGATGGGATTGGCACGCGCGGCCTTGTCCCCGTTCTCCTGGATCGCGCCGCCAATCAGCCGCGACTCGGGAGAGTTCACGGGGTCGTGCTTCATGCGAGCTCCAGGCAGCGCGTGTGCGTCCATTTGCAGGAGGTCCGTCGGCCCGTAGTAATCGCACACTGCCTGCACGCGGCTGGAATGGTCGGGAAACGCGCCCACATCAAACTGCTTTACGTCGCCGCTGGTGCCGAGCAGCGCAACCAGATGGCCGCCAGCCGAACTGCCCCACACGGCAAAGCGGCCTGGATCGAGGTTGTATTCCCTGGCGTGCGCGCGGAGCCAGCGGATGGCGGCCTTGCAGTCCTCGATCTGAGCCGGGAAAATCGCATCACCGCTGAGCCGATAGTCAATGCTCGCGACCGCGTAACCCCGCCCGGTGTAGCCATCGCGAAGCGGCGGGCAGCCATCTTTGCTGCCAGCGGCCCATCCCCCGCCATGAATCCAGATGATGAGCGGCAGTGGTGCGGCGGCGTTCTCCGGCAGAAAGAGATCGAGCCTTTGCCGGGTGTGGCCGCCTTCGACGTAGGCGAGGTCGCGGTGTGCCTTCACGCCAGCAGGCGTATTCCCGCCCCGCGGGTCTGCCTTTTGTGCCTGGGCGAGTGATGTGTCAGAAGGGATACTCAAGGTCCAGAGCGCGATCGTGATGAACAATGTCGTTTTCATGAAGTCTTGGTGGATTTGGTTCGACCGATCACTTTCGTGTTGTGTGAAGGGGTGCGTTGACCGGGCCGCATCGCCTCTTCCGCCGCGCGGAGGGAATTGAGCATCCGGCTCAACAGGCGCTTCGCCGCCTGTACGTCCTGCGCCGTCAGTTCGCATTGCACGATGCTGATGATCTCGTCGTGGAACGCACGCACCCGCGGCTCCAGCGAGCGGCCCAGGGACGTCAGCGTGACGCGCACCGCACGGCCGTCGTGCTGACAGCGACGGCACTCGATCAGCCCGCGTTTCTCCATCCGCCCCAGCAATCCGGTCAACGTACCGTTTGCGACGCGAACGCTCCGGCCGATGTCCTTGATGATGCAATCGTCCTGCTCGTAGAGGTGCAACAGCACGTGGCCCATGCCGGGCTGGAGATGCTGGTGAAGCCCGTTCTCGGCCAGCTTCCGTTCCACAACACCAAGGAACAAGTAGAACAGGCGCGGCAGGTAAAGCGGCAGGTCATCAAGCTTCGTCTCGGTACGGGAGACGGCGACGGGAACGGGTCGGAGGTTCTGGGATGTCATGGGCTGCATGGCGGAATTGTTATTATGATTCGCTACCGAAGTATTTTGAGATTGTCAAGCCTTCCCCGCCAGAATTCGGACCTCGCGTTGAGTCAAGGCCCTTTCCGGAGAGGATCAGCGCCGATTGGAACAGGGTGAACAGACTGGCGCGAGCGACGGCGAGGTGGAATGGCCTCCTTCTCTTCGTTCATTGAAAGCGTCAGCGTCGAATCCACATCGGGACTCGTTGCCGTTTCACGCCCCGTTGAAAGAGATTCGAAACTCGGTCCCTTCGCCGCGCTTCACGTCCACGCGACCCTCGAGTTGAGTGACGAGCATGTCCACCAGGCGCAGGCCGAGGGTTGGAGCATTCGCGACGTCCAGGTCGGGCGGCAGGCCGATGCCGTTGTCGCGGAAGATCAGTTCGACCAACTTGTCGCCGCCACCGTGCATTTGCACGTCGATGACGCCATTTGCCCGGCCAGGGAACGCGTATTTGAACGCGTTGCTTGCCAGTTCGTTGAGGATCAGGGCGCAGGGGATGGCCGCGTCGAGGCTCAAGGGCACCGGGTCGATCTGCAGCCGGAGCGTGATTTGATCGGGACTGACGTCGTAGGCACGCGAGACGTAGTTGAGGAGATCGCGCGCGTAGTCCGCAAAATTCATGTGCGCCAGGTCGGCCGAGCGGTAGAGCTGTTCGTGCACCAGCGCCATCGAGCGGACGCGATCCTGCGCTTCGCGGAAAAGCGAGTGCACCGCGGGATCCCTGAGCGAGCTGGCCTGCAGGTTCAGCAGGCTGGAAATCACCTGCATGTTGTTCTTCACGCGGTGGTGGACCTCTTGAAGGAGGATCTCCTTCTCGTGCAGCGCCGCGTTGAGTTGTTGCTCGGCTTCCTTGCGCTGGGTGATGTCTTCCACGGTTCCCTCGTAACGCAGCGCGCCGCTCTGGTCGCGCACGGCGCGGGCATTCGTGGAAACCCAGATCAGTTCGCCATTCTTGCGGCGCGCCCGCATCTCGAAGGCAGAGACGACGCGTTGTTCCTGCATCAACCGCTGAAGCTCGGCACGCCGTTCGGGGTCAACGTAGATCTGGTGCGCGATATCAGTGACGTCGAGGATCAATTCCTCGGGCGAGTCGTATCCGTAAATGCGCGCCAGCGCGGGATTGGCGATGACGAAGCGGCCTTCGGGAGTCGTCTGGTAAATCCCCTCGACGGCGTTCTCGAAGATGCTGCGATACCGCGCCTCGGCAAGGTCGAGCGCCTGAGCAGCGGCCTCACGCTCGCGTCGCAGCCGGCTTTGCTCCAACGCCTGATTGACCGCCGGTCCCAAACGTGTCAGCCGATCCTTCAACAGGTAATCCGTCGCGCCACGTTTCATCACCTTCACCGCGGTTTCCTCGCCAATCGTCCCGGACACGATAATGAAGGGAATTTCCAGGCGACGCTCTTTCAGCACTTCCAGCGCGCGCAGCCCGTCGAACTGCGGCATGGCGTAGTCGGACAGGATGATGTCGAGGTCGGGATCGAGGCGACTTAGATACTCCGTTTCGGTGTCCACGCGATGCCAGTTGGGATCGAACCCCGCGCGCCGCAATTCGCGCACCACCAGTTCGGCGTCTTGGGAATTGTCCTCTACGAGCAGGACGCGCAGCGGCTGGGACATGTCATCACCCCGCTTTGGGCGGCTGATTGAGCAGCAGCCAGTAGAAGCCCAGTTCCTGCACCGCCTCGGCGAACCGCTCGAAGTTCACCGGTTTGACGATGTAACTGTTGACCCCAAGTTTGTAGCTTTCCACGATGTCTCTTTGTTCCTTGGAGGAGGTGAGCACGACCACGGGAATGCTTTTGGTGCGCGGATCGCCCTTGATGCGCTGCAAGACTTCCAGCCCGTCAACCTTGGGGAGTTTCAGGTCCAGCAGAATCACCTTGGGTGCGTCCTCGATCCTGCGTCCAGCGTGCGCACCCTCGCAAAAGATGAACTCCAGCGCCTCGGCGCCGTCGCGGGCGACCTGGATGTGATTGGCCACTTTGGCCTTCTCCAGCGCGCGGAGGGTGAGTTCGAGGTCCATCGGGCTGTCCTCGACCAGCAGTATCTCGACAATGTTCGTCATGCTCATGATCTGGTTTCTCCCTCCACCGTGAAAAAAAAGGTGGCCCCACGATTGACTGCCGCTTCGGCCCATACGCGCCCGCCGTGGCGGTGGATGATTCGCTGCACCGTAGCCAGGCCAACGCCTGTCCCCTCGTAATCCTCCGCGCGGTGCAACCGCTGAAACACCCCAAATAGTTTGTGGGCATATTGCATGTCAAAGCCGGTTCCGTTGTCACGCACGAAATAGACGTTTTCGCCGCTTTCGCGCGCGCAGCCGATTTCGACAAGCGCAGGGTTGCGCGGGCGGGTGTATTTCAGCGCGTTGGAGAGCAGATTGAGCCAGACCTGCTTGAGCAGCGCCGGGTCACCGTGACAGGAAGGCAGCTCGCCGATGCGAATTTCGACCTGCCGGTCGTGGCGCAAGAATTTCAACGCATCAAGGGCGTCGCGCACAAGCTGGCCCGGATCCACCTCCCGTTTGCTGACCGGCAACCGGCTCAGGCGCGAGAAGGCCAGCAGGTCGTCAATCAGCACTCCCATCTGTTGCGCGCCATTGCGGACGGCCTGGAGGTAGCGCCGGCCTTCGGGGGGCAACTGCGGCCCGCAATCCTCCAGCACGGCCTGCGAAAAACCGTCCATCGCGCGCAAGGGCGTGCGCAGATCGTGCGAGACCGAGTAGGAGAACGCTTCCAGTTCCTTGTTGGCCGCTTCCAGCGCGGCGGTGCGCCTGACCACGCGTTGTTCCAGTTCGGCGTTGAGCTGGCGAATCTCCTCCTCGGCCCGTCTGCGTGCCGTGATGTCACGCGCGATGGTCGCGGCGCCGACGATTTGACCGGTCGCGTCCTTGATCGGCGAGATGCTCGACGAAATGTCGATGCGGGTGCCATCCTTTCGGACGCGCACCGTTTCGAGATGAACGATGCGTTCGCCTTTGGCAATCCGCGCGAGTATGCCGGCCTCCTCGTCGACGCGCTCGGGCGGGCTGAGGATGACCATTGATCTGCCCACGGCTTCATTGGCCGCGTAGCCAAAGATGCGTTCCGCGCCGGGATTCCAGCTGATGATGGTTCCATCGAGAGTCTTGCTGATGATCGCGTCGTCACTCGACTCGACGATGGCGGCGAAGCGCTCGGCAACTTCGTGTGCCTGCTGGCGCTCGGTGATGTCCACCGCCACGCCGAGCACCGCCGGACCGGCCGTGCCGGGAGCGGCGAACGGAATCTTCGTGGTCTGCATGATGTGGGTCCGCCCGGCGAGGTCAGTCCGTCGCTCGGTCGGGATGAATTTGGCGGTGCCAGACTCGATCACGTCCAGATCATCGCGGCGGAACGCCTCGTACTGCGCCCTGTCCGGAACCAATTCCGTATCCAGCCGCCCGGCGAGTTGCTCGGGGGTCAGCCGGAAACTTTCGGCGAAAGCGCGATTGGCGAAGAGAAAGCGGCCGTCGCGGTCCTTGGCGAAGATGAAATGCGGCACGAGGTCGATGACCGTACGCAACCGCTTCTCGCTCTCACGCAGCGCGTCCTCCGCCTGTTTGCGCTCAGTGATGTCGGTGATGAAACCGCAAAACGTCGGCGCGTCACCGCCCTTGATCGGACTGATGGACAACTCCACTGGGAACTCGCTGCCATCGCGGCGCAAGGAGCTCAACTCGATGACGCGGTTGAGGACCGGGCCTTCGCCGGTCGCCAGAAAATGTTCCAAGCCGCGTCGGTGCGCCTCGCGATAGCGCGGCGGAATGATCGTCTCGGCCAGGTTCCGCCCGAGTGCGTCCGAGCGCGGCCAGCCAAACATCCCTTCGGCCCGGGCATTCCAATCGGTGATCCTCCCCGCGGCATCGATCACGAGCACGGCGCTAAGCGCGGAATTCAGGACGGCGCGCACCCGTCCCTCGCTTTCCCGCAACGCGTGCGTCTGCTCCTGGATTTGCGTGAGCATGTGATTGAAGGCGCCGGTGAGGAGACCCACCTCATCCTCGCTTACTTTGACGGCCCGGACCGAATAGTCCCGACGGTCAGAGACCGCCCGCGCCGTTTCGGCGAGGGCCAGGATCGGTTGCGAAATCTGCTCCTGTAAAATCCGCGAGAGCGTGTACGCCAGCAGAAGGGAAGCGCCGATGACCAGCACGACGATGCCGGCATAGAGCCGGACGCGCTCATACATGGCGCCCATGTCGGACTTGATGTAGAGCGTGCCCAGTCGCTTCTCGCCCTGGACGATCGGCTGAAAGCCGGCCAGATGGGAGCGTCCAACCTGATAACCGTCGCTTTCCGGCGCGGTGGGAAAGTCATCGGCAGGCAGGTGCTCCGGGAATTTCGCAAACAGCTTCCCCTGCTTGTCGTAGAGGCTGGCTGCGACGATGTGGGGTTCGGCCTTGAGCGAGGCGAGGATTTCCCGCGCGTCATCCTGGTTATCGAAACCCAATGCGGCGGTACTGTTGGCGGCGATGATTTCGCCCAGCGTGGTCAGTTGCTGAAGAGTGGTCTGTCGGAACGTCACGACCTCGTAGGCAAAAAACGCGCCACAAGTCAGCAGCAGCACCGCCCCGCAGATCAGCAAGATAATCGCCATCAGCTTCCGCCGAATCGGTGTGTTTCGGAGTGCCATCGGCTAATCTTTTCCGGGCGCAACGATGTCGGCCGAGCGGAGCAGCTTGGAACTGATCGTCAATCCGGCGGCCTTGGCGGCCTCCAGATTGATCTTCATGCGGATCTTGTTCTTCTCGGAGGCGAACCGGATCATCCCTCCGCGTTGGGCAAAGCTATCGGTGTCACCCACCGTGAGAATGCTCCGGCCTTTCAGGCTGGTCAGAGCCTGTCCCGGCCGGTCGGCATCCGGCCGGCCGATGAACAGCACGTGGCAGGTCTTGATTTCATCCACCCGGCGAAAGCGTTGAACGACCAGCGGCCGGTTCTTCACCGTCTCACCGCGCACGAGGTCGTCGAGGTAAGTGCCGAATGGATTTTCACCAAGCACGCCGATGATCAGCGGCGTTTGCGCTTCGGGAAAGGCCTGGGCTGGCCACTCGACAAACTGGGCGAAGTTGAACAGGAAGGCGGCCTTGAGCTGGTACTCCGGCGCGGGTGAAGTTTCAGCGGGCAATACCGGGCCGTTTGCCAGCAGCAGGCCGGCGAACACAAGCGCCCCGCGAAGCCTTTTCAGGCCGCAGTTCACCCATCGGAGCGTTGAGGCGATTAGAACCGCCATGTCACCTTTCCATAAACGCTGCGCGGAATTTCCTGGCGTGTTGCGGGCGCGCCGAATTCCGGATGCCGGTTGTCCGATAGGTTTTGGCCCACGACGGACAATTCAACACGGCTGTTCCAACTCCACGCCAGTCGCACGTCGCAGGAGAAATAGCCCGGCACCACCGGCGAGGGCAGCAGGTCCACGTAGCGCGCCGTCACATCGAATTGAAAATGAGCCGGCAGATCCATGACCGACTGGAGCAGGAACTGGTGCTCGGGGTCGTTCCCTTCGCGCACACTGGGATTCGCATTCGCAGTCTTGGGCCGAAGATCCTTATGCAGGAACGTGTAACCGCCTCGCAAACGCCACCAGCCGGTCGCCTGCCAGTTGCCTGAAAGTTCCACGCCCCAGGTTTCTCCTTCAAAATCATTCGCGAGGACCTGAGTCGTGGGAGAGATCCGGTTGAGGCTCCGGAGGTCATCGTACTGATTGTAAAAACCGGCGAGGGAAAGCGTAAGCGTGTTGCAGGGACGAACGCGATAGCCCAGCTCGTAGGCGATCAACTTTTCCGAATCAAAGTTCGTGCCGCCAACCAGCACGAACGGCGGACTGGCGGGGACAAACAAATCCGCATCGATCCGGCTGGGCGACCGGATGGCGCGGGAAACCGCCGCCCAAAGCGTCTGGCGGTCATCGGGCGTCCAGGAGAGCCGGCCGCTCGGTTGAACTTCAAGCCCGGAGAAATCGTTGTGCTCCAATTTCGTGCCGACGGTCAGTTTCAGCCGGGCCGGCACGAGCGTGACTTCGTCCTGGACGAATCCACTGAAAAGTTGCAGATCCCTGCGAGCCGGAAGAAACGCGAGCACCACCCCATTCTTGACGTCGTCCTGCATCAGCCGATAGCCCGCACCCCAGACGACGCTTTGCCGTTCGCCCAGCGGAAAACGATGTTGGAAATCCATGTCGTACGTCTCGAGATCCTCGGCAAAAGTCCCCGGAACCCGCCGCCACGTGCGGTCAAAATACATCTGCACCTGCAAATCCGATTCCGCGGACAAGGCGTGTTTCCAGCGGCCCAACACGTTTTCTCCATCCACCGTGGTGTCAGCCGTCACCCCGCGCTCGGTTCCGCTGTAAGCATCACCCTGCAAGGTGAGCGTGTTCGCGTCCGAGGGGTACCAGTCCATGCGGAAGCCGCCTTGAGTCATGTCCCACGCGTTGGTCCCTTCGCGTCCGTTTGGAAAATCCGTGTTGTTGCGATCGAATCGCTGGCCATAGACGCGGAAGAAAAGATTCGAGCCGGCGCTGCCGCCGTAACGAATCGCGCCAAAATCCTGCAACAAGGAACCGCCGCCAGCCGTGACGAGCGCGCCTTGAGTGTCCTTCGCGCTTTTCGTGACGACGTTGATGACGCCGTTGACGGCATTGGCGCCCCAAAGCGTTCCACCCGGCCCGCTGACGACTTCGATGCGATCAACGTCTTCCAACAGCACGTTTTGAACGTCCCAAAAAACGCCGGCGTAAAGTGGGGTGTAAATCGTGCGGCCATCGATCATCACGAGAAGCTTGTTCGCCACCGTGTTGTTGAACCCGCGCGAACTGACGGCCCAATCGTGCGAATTCACCTGCGCCACCTGCAAATTCGGCGCGAGCCGCAAGGCTTCGGGAATACTCGATGCGCCGGAGCGGAGAATGTCCTCCTGCGTGAGGACCTGAATGGCCGACGCGGTTTCCGACAACCTTTCGGGGCGCTTGGAAACCGTGATGACCTCGATGTTTATCAGCTCTTCCATGCTCAATTTCTTGAGCACATTGGGCGGCGGGAGGGCCTCCTGTGCTTGACCGGGCGCGTCGGGCGCGAGCGCGATCATGACAGCCATCATCGCGAGCGAGGCCGAGGGACAGTTGGGCCAGAAGTTCCGGTCGTTCCATTGGAATTTGAGGTATGCAGCCTTCATTGGTGAACAGTTTCGGTTCCTGGTTTTTGTCCGGCGCGACTTGGCGCCACCCCCGGCACATGACTCGCTCGCGGAAGACAGCATGACTGCGTCACCTCCGACGCGGTCATCCGACAGGCGAAGCACGTGCACGATAATTTCATCTTGTGGTGGCGGCCAGGTCTGCGCTCGCTGGCCGTGGTGATGAGCTCTGCTTTCGACAACCGGTTCTCCTGACATGCTTGCCCGGATTTTGTCGGTCGCACGGCCGCCCCAAGTGAAGAACAACTGGCCCGCCAGCGCAAAATGTTTTTCTACTAAAGATGCCGTTGAGCCACCGGAACGACCCGCACGGGTTCCCCTCACCCGCCAAGCTCGCGCCTGTCGAGTCGCCACCCACCGCCAGAAGCGCGGGAAGCAACGCCACAAGCTCGTCACACACCGATATCCTCGTTCCACAGTTGCGGGTACTGCGCGATGAACTCGCGCATGAGCTGGATGCACTCGACGTCCTGCAACACCTCGACCCGCACGCCCTGCGAACGCACGTGTTCTTCCGGTCCTTTGAACGTGACGTTCTCGCCGACGATTACCCTCGGGATTCCGTAAAGCAGGATCGCGCCGCTGCACATCGGGCAAGGGCTGAGCGTCGAGTAAATCGTGCAACGACGATAGACCGACGCGGTCTGTCGGCCGGCGTTCTCCAGGCAATTCATTTCCGCATGGTGAATGACGCTGCCGCGCTGCACGCGCTGGTTGTGGCCGGCCCCAATGATCTTGCCGTCGAGCACAAGCACCGAGCCGATGGGAATGCCGCCTTCGGCGAGGCCCTTGCAGGCTTCGTCGATGGCGGCGCGCATGAATTCGTCCATAGAATTTGAAAAATGATCAACCGACGCTTTGCGAAATGCCTGTCACGATCTCGATTGAATCCACTTAATCGCTTTCTCCGCGAGCTTGTCGAACGCGGTCACGCAGAGTTCGAGGTGTTCTTCCTTCGTGTCCTCGATCTTGTTGTGGCTGATACCGTGCAGGCTTTGAACGAACATCATCACGGTGGGCACCCCGGCGCGCGCGACCTCGGCGGCATCGTGCAACGGGCCGCTCGGCAGGCGGTGCGATTTGCTGCTGGTCTCGCGGATGGATTCGTCGCAGAGCGCGATGAGTTCGTCGTGGAACGGGCGCGGGTCAATTTGCCAGAGGCGTTCCCAACTCACTTTCACGTTGCCTTCCTTGGCGAATTTTTCGCTGGCGGCTTTGGCCTCCTCAAACATTTTCGCGAGCGCCGGGCCGTCGAGATGGCGTTGGTCGAGCGTGATGCGACATTCCTCGACCACGCTAGTGACGATGCCGGGTTTGGTCGTGCATGAACCGATGGTGCAAACGCCATTCCCGCTACGCTCGGCGATTTTGTAAATCTCGAGACTCATCTTCGCCGCGGCGAGGAAGGCATCTTTGCGGCGGTTCATCGGTGTGCTGCCTGAGTGCGTGGCCTGTCCATGAAACGTGATGGCGTGCCGCTCGACGCCGAACGTGCCAAGCACAGCGCCGAGCGGCAGATCGAGGTCAAGCAGCACCGGGCCTTGCTCGATGTGCAACTCCAGATACGCGGCGGCGTTCTTGAGTTCCTTCCCGCTGTCCTTCACGCGCTCGAAATCAATTCCCACTTCCCGCAAGGCGTCGGGCAGGCGAATCCCGTCCTTATCCTTAAGGCCACGCGCCTCGTTCATATCGAGATTCCCGGAGCAGGCGGACGAGCCGAACAAACTTTTGCCGAACCGAGCGCCTTCTTCGTCCGCCCAATCCACGAGGCGTACCGTAACGGGCGGCTTGCCGGCATACTGCGTGTTGATGCGCCGAAGAATTTCCACGCCCGCGAGCACGTTGAGGCAGCCATCGAGCCAGCCGCCGTTCGGCACGGAATCAAAATGGCCGCCGATCAGCAGCGCTTTCTCCGATTCCCCGCGGAGAGTGAACCACGTGTTGCCCGCCGCGTCGTTGTGGATTTCAAGTGGCAGGCCCGCGACCTTCGAGCGCAGGAACTCGCGCGCTTTCACCCACGTTTTCGTGAACGCCATTCGCTGCGCGCCGTTTTCATCGCCGGTGAGCGCACGCAGTTCCTTGAGTTCGATGACGGTGCGTTTGGGGTTGAGCGCGCTCACGATGTTTGGTGTGGCAAGCCGCGGAGGCCGGGCGTAGATTCGGCCATGTGAACCCAAAAAATGGAAGGACAAAGCCATGCCTACTCTTGCCACCACCGTTGACGGCCTGAAGCTCCCCAACCCCTTCGTCATCGGCTCCGGCCCGCCGGGCACCAACCTCAACGTCATCACCAAGGCCTTCAAGGAAGGCTGGGGCGCGGTCATCGCCAAGACGATCAGCCTCGACGCCTCGAAGGTCGTCAACGTCACGCCCCGCTACGCCAAGCTCATGGCCAACGACGGCCAGGAAGTCGTCGGCTGGGAAAACATCGAGTTGATCAGCGACCGGCCGTTCCACCTTTGGATCGACGAGTTCAAGAAGTGCAAGGACCAGTTCCCCAATGGCGTGCTCATCGCGTCGATCATGGAAGAGTATCGCAAGGAGGCGTGGGTCGAGATCGTCGAGCGTTGCGAGGCCGCGGGCGTGGACGGCTTCGAGTTGAACTTCTCGTGCCCGCACGGTTTGCCCGAACGCAAGATGGGCGCGGCGATGGGCGAGAATCCCGACATCCTGCTCGAAGTGGTGAGCTGGGTGATGAGCGCCGCGAAGAAACCCGTGTGGGCGAAGATGACGCCCAACGTCACGCACATCGAAGAACCCAGCCGCGCCGCGTTGCGCGCTGGCGCGACGGGCATCAGCGCCATCAACACCATCCGCAGCGTCATGAGCGTGAATCTCGACACGCTGCGTCCCGAGCCAAGCGTCGAGGGCTTCACGACGCCGGGCGGTTACTCCTCGAAGGCCGTGCGACCGATCGCGCTACGCATGGTGATGGAGATCGCCAGGATGATCCGGAAGGAATTCCCCGACCGCTCGCTCTCCGCCATCGGCGGCGTGGAGACCGGCAACGACGCCGCGCAATTCATCCTGCTCGGCGGCGACACCGTGCAGGTCTGCACAGGCGTGATGAAGTTCGGCTATGAAATGGTGAAGCCGATGTGCGACGAACTGCTCGCGTTCATGGCGAAGCACAAATTCGAGACGCTCGCCGACTTCAAAGGCCACAGCCTCCAGTATATCACCACGCACGCCGACCTCGTGAAGCGTCAGGCCGAACGCAAGGCCGCGCAGAAGGCCGCTGCCGCTGCGCCGAAGAAGATGGTCGCATCCGACGGAGAGTGGAGCGGAGACGAGTTTGTGAAACAATCCCAAGCCCTCGCGCGCTGATCGCATGACCACGTGTCCTGTCTTCATCGGCGGTGAATGGCGCGCGTTGCGCGGCGCTTCCACTCCCGTTTTCAATCCCTCCACGGGCGATGTGATCGCCGAATGCCCGGTCGGCAGTCCGGCGTTGGTGGACGAAGCCGTGCAATCCGCAGCCGCCGCATTCCCCGCATGGCGCGACACGCCGCCAGTCGAGCGCGCGCGTGTGTTCTTCCGCTACCGCCAGCTCATCGAGCAGAACTTCGACCGCCTCTGCCAGAGCATCTCGCGAGAGCACGGCAAGACGCACATTGAGGCGCGTGGAAGTTTGTTCCGCGGCATCGAGAACATCGAATACGCCTGCGGCATTCCGTCGCTGCTCATGGGCGACACGCTGGAGAACATCGCGCGCGGCGTGGATTGCGAGACGCTGCTCCAACCGCTCGGCGTCTGTGTTGGCATCACGCCGTTCAACTTCCCCGCGATGGTGCCATTGTGGATGTTCCCGGTCGCCATCGCGTGCGGGAACACCTTCGTCCTCAAGCCGAGTGAGAAGGTTCCGCTCAGCGCCGTCCTCATCGCGGAGTTGCTCGAACAAGCCGGTCTGCCCAAGGGCGTGCTGAACCTAGTGCACGGCGGCCGCGATGTGGTGGACGCGCTGCTCACGCACCCAAAGGTGAAAGCGATTTCCTTCGTCGGCTCGACGCCCATCGCGAAACACATTTACGAAACCGGCACCAAGAACGGAAAGCGCGTTCAGGCCAATGGCGGCGCGAAGAACTACATCGTCGTCATGCCCGACGCCGACGTTCCCAAGACCGTCGAGGCGCTTTCGACCGCCGCATTCGGCTGCGCAGGCGAGCGCTGCATGGCTGGTTCGACTGCCATCACCGTAGGCGCCGCAGCAGAGCGATTGCTGCCGACACTTGTGGACGCCGCTCGCGCCATCAAAGTTGGCCGCACCGACATTCCCGCGCCGCAGCCCGATATGGGCCCCGTCATCACCGCGCAACATCGCGAACGCGTGATGAGCCTCGTTGCGAGCGGCGAAAAGGAAGGCGCGAAGATCGCCTGCGACGGCCGCAGCGTGAAAGTTCCCGACGCGCCCAACGGCTTCTACCTCGGTGCTACCATCGTGGATCAAATTCACGATGGCATGACGCTCGCGCGCGAGGAAGTCTTCGGCCCCGTGCTCAACGTCATGCGGATGGACGACCTCGACCACGCCATCGAGCAGGCCAACAAGTCCTCCTTCGGCAATGGCGCGGCTATCTTCACCAACTCGGGCAAGGCCGCGCGCGAGTTCAAGCACCGCGTCAAGGCTGGCATGG
>DATDFH010000064.1:0-6841 GCA_036522715.1 Verrucomicrobiia bacterium | reverse complement strand
CCGCAAGCTTCGTGTAATCGGGAAACTTCAACTCCGCGTCGGCGCGTTCAAGCCGCGGATGCTCGAACACGGTGACCTTGAAATCGCGGCTGCTCTTGCCCGCGTATTCGATGCGGTAGGTGAATTCCTGCGCGACCTCGGGGAACGCGTGGCCGAAGACCGGGTCCTTGAAATTCTTCGCCAGCGGGATGCGCTGCGGCGGTTGATTGAGCGGCCGAAAGACCAGCGTCGCCTCGGTCGGCACGTCGCCCTTGAACGTGGCGAGCACGACCATGCCGCTGCCGCGTTCGACGTTCGCATCGCCGGGCGTGATCGCGACCGAGCCGGCTTCGCGCAGCGCCTTTGCGAGGGCCGGGAGACCCGCGAAATCTTTTCCCGCGGGCGCGCGGTAGATCGCGAGCAACGCGGCGGCGAACAAGACGAACGCCACGGTTTGCGCGAGGCGTGCGGAGTTCAGCCGCGCGGCGGGCACGGCGTCGAGCCAGTTGTGCCGATGACTCTCGGCAATGGCTTCGAGGATGACGCGCTCCTGGAGAAAGTTCAGCCGGCCGGTTTGCGCGTCGGGTTGTTGCTCGACAGCGGTGACGAGCAGCGCGTGCAGTTCCGGGTGCTTCGTCTCGATCTCGCGCGCGATGCCGTGATAGTCGGGCTGCCACGCTTCGCCGCGACGCCGGAGGAACAACGCGGCCGAGCCGGCGAGGACGGCGAGCACCGGCATCGCAAGCCTGACGCTTAACCCTGCGAAATGATTTGCGACCAGCAGCAGCAACCCCACACCCGCCGCCACCGTCCAGCACAGCGTGAGCCGGCGAGCGAGCCGAAGCCGGCGGTGTCGGCTGGCAATCGGCTCGAGTTGGGATTGGAGGAGCGGCTCGATCATGCTTGTGCTTGAGACGCGGCGCGCGCGCGATTGGTGACCCGTCCGGCCAGCCACGTCTCGACCATCAATACCACCAACGCCGCCACGATCAACCAGCGCCAGAGCTTTTGCTGGCCTTCGAGTTCGGCGGCTTGGAGGCGGGCTTGCTGTTGGACGGTGCTTGCGCCGGCGTCAATCGACCTTTGTTTGAGCGGCACGCCCAGCGCCAGCAACTGGTCAACCGGCAGCGGCGAAGTCCTGCTCTCCTCGGGCGCGAGGTTCACCGCGAACCGCCACCCGGCCGGCGTCACGGCGTAGATGCCCGGCTGGTCGGTGTCGGTGAACTTCGTGGCGCCGACGAGCGGGACTTCCTTGCCGTCGGGCTTGTGCACGGTCAATGGCTGCTGGCTCGGCGGAAACGGAACCTCGTCGCCGATGAAATACTGCGCCTTCTGCGCGGGCAGGTTGGCGCTCAATTCGAGCAACGAGTGGAGCAGGGGAACGAACTTCGACGAAAGCGCGAGCTGGCTGTCGGCCGGCTGCCACGCGCTGGTAAGGATGACCACGCCGCCTTTGCCGACGGGCATCTGCGCGAGCGCGGGATCGCCGTCGTCGAACTTCGCCAGGACGCGCGCGCCGGAGAGCCGCGCGGCGTCGATGCGGCGGTGCTTCCAGAAATGAATCTTGGTGAAGTCGCTGAAGCGCGGGTCGGCGAACGGCGCGAAGAGTGGATGCTGGAAATCAATCTGGCCGAGGATGGCGTAGTTGCCTGTGACCTCGCTTGCGGTGAAGTCGCCGAGGCCGAGCAAGCGCGCGACGGTCTGCGCTGCTGCGGCGTTCTTCATCGCCACCAGGACGATCCTGCCGTTGCGGGCGAATTCTTTCACCGAATCGAGCGCGGCGTCGGGCAGCCCATCGGAAATGACCACCAGCTGCGCACGGAAAAGGTCGCCCGCCAGCGCCGGATCGTCGGGCTTGCGCGCGAGGACTTCGACGATCTGTCGCGAGGTCGGCGGAAACGCGCGGCGGAGGTAATAGAGCGGTTGCGTGGCGTCGTTCTCCACGTCGGTGCCGAGAAACAGGATCGGGAGCCGCGCGGGCTGCGACTTCACGACGAACACGGAGTTGTCGAACGTCTCCGCGTCGCCCGCGAGCACGAGGCGCGCATCGCCGGACGGCGCGGGCTTGGGCGCGGCGACGATGCGGCTCTGGCCGGCGGGCACGTAGATGTCGAGCGGCGTGGCGTTCGTGGAAGGCGTCACATCGGCGAGCCAGCGGAGTTGAAGTTGGTCCCGTTTCGATTCGGTCGTGTTGATGACTCGAAAGCGCGCGTCGGCTTGCTCGCCCGGCTTGGATTCAGCCTCGGTGCCAGCGAGCCACCGGAGGCCGGCGTTGCCAGTGCTTTTGGGCTTCACCGTTTGCAGGACGACTTCGACGCCGCGGGGCCACTCGTGACCTTGCAATCCGTCGAGCCGGCTGCCTTCCTGTAAATCGCTGATGAGCACGATCTGACGGTGGACGTTTGTGCGCTGGCCAACGCCGGCCGCATCGAACAGTTCCGCGGCCTGTGTGAGCGCGGAGCCGAGGTGCGTCGCGGCCCAGGTTGGCTTCAGTTGATTGATGCGCTGGCTGGCGAACGCGTCGCGCTGGTCGGGTTTCGCTTCATTCCATTCAGCGAAGGTGATGACCGGTCGGAGCGCGCGGTCGAAGGCGAACAGCGCCAGTTCATCGCCGACGGATGTGTTCCTGACCGCCGCGTTCGCTTTCGCAACGGCATCTTCCCAAACACCCGCGCGTTTCATACTCGCGCTGGTGTCGAGCAGCACGACGAACTTACGACCGGCATCGGAGGGCCTGGCCGGCGGCAAGACTTTTTGCAGGAAGGGCCGGCCGAAACCCAGCGCGAGCAACACGATGACGAGGCAGCGCAGCACCAACAGCCAGATGTTCTCCAGCCGGCTGCGGCGCGTGACACGCGGTGGGGTGGGCAGCAGGAACATCAGCGAACTGAACGGCGTCTTTTCGCGCGTCGTGCGCCGGATGAGATGGAAGATCACCGGCAACGCCACCGCCAGCGCGCCGAGCAGGAACAATGGAGCGAGGAAACTCATCCGAGACCGCGGCCGGGCGTGGCGCGTTTGATGGTCTTGCCGCGCTGCATCCGGGCGCGGAGGAAGTCGAAGAGCGCGAGTTCAAGCGGCTGGCTGGTGACGAGCCGTTGATGGGCGACGCCGAGGTGCTGGCAGGCGCTGCGCACGGCGGCGCTGTGCGCGTCGAGTTTCTTCAGGTACTCGCGGCGCGCGACATCGGGTTCGATGTAAAGCTCGCGGCCACTTTCGATGTCGTAGAACTGCGAGGCCTTCGCGAAGTCGAACTCAACCTCCGCCGGATCGAAGACTTGGAACACGATGACTTCGTGGCCGGATGACGTAAGCACGGCGAGATTGGCTTCGAGCGTTTCAACCGGCGCGAGCAGGTCAGAGATCAGCACCATCAGGCCGCGCTTGCGGACAATTTCGACGATGCGCTTGAGCGGCGCGGTGAGATCGGTGGTCGATCCGGCGGCGGGTTTTTCGAGAGCGAGCATCAGGTGACGCAAGTGGCCGGGGCGATTGCGCGCGGGCAGGAACTCACGGATTTGCTCGTCGAAGGTGAGCAAGCCGACGGCGTCCCCCTGGTGCGAGAGGAAGTAGGCAAGCGTGGCAGCGAGCGTGTTGGCGTAGGCCTCCTTCGAGTAGCCGCGCGAGCCGTAGGTCATCGAGCGGCTGTTATCGACGAGCAGGTGGCAGCGGAGGTTTGTCTCGTCCTCGAATTTCTTGATGTAGTAGCGGTCGGTGCGCGCGACAAGGTGCCAGTCGAGGTAGCGCGGATCGTCGCCGGATGAGTAAGGGCGGTATTCGGTGAACTCCACGGAGAAGCCGTGATACGGGCTGCGGTGCAAGCCGTGCCAGAAACCCTCGACAACGACGCGCGCGCGCAGTTCGAGGTTCTTGATCGTCATCAACACCTGCGGGTCGATGAAGGAAACCGGCGGGGAAGAATTGAGGGCGGTGGGCATCAGTTCTCCCGCACTAGTCCATTGGCCGACATCGTCGAACTCCGGCTCGGTAACTTCTGACCGTTTTGAGTGCTGGCAACGACTGTGAGCGCCCCATTGGGCAACAGCATGGCGAACGCCCGAGTGCTCATCGCCCCGTCGACTGTTTGCGAATGGCTGAACAAGAAGGGACCCAGTCGGCGCTCTCCGCCGCCACTTAGCATATCGGTGATAAAACTGACGGCGAAAGTGGTACGTCCGATCTGGAAAGGAGAGGCAAGCCAAAGAATTGCGATCAGAACGCTTAGAGCGACCATCGCCGCGCACAGTATGCCGAGTGAGATCGAAATCCTTCTCGACCTCCTCGAAAAGCTGGATTGGGCGGGTCCGTTCAGCATCTCCGGTAGTCTGTGTCACTGCACGACCTTCAACAGCCGCTCGACAACGTTCTCGACCTTGATGCCCTCGGCTTCAGCGCGGTAGTTGATGAGGATGCGATGGCGTAGCACCGGGAAGGCGAGCGTCTGGATGTCCTCCTGCGTGACATGCGAACGGCCCTTGAGCAGCGCGCGCGCCTTGGCGCCGAGCACGAGGAACTGTCCGGCGCGCGTGCCGGCGCCCCAGCTCACCCAGTCGTTGATGAAATCCGGCGTGCCCTTCTGCCGCGGACGCGACGCGGCGGAGAGGCGCACGGCGTAACGCGCGAGCTCGTCGGCAATCGGCACTTTGCGGACGATGTCGTGAAAACGGAGCACGTCCTCGCCAGAGAAGATCGGCTCGATCGTTGCAGAGCCGAGCGCGGTGGTCTGCTTGATGACGGCGACCTCGTCGTCCTCGGAGAGGTAATCGATCACCACGTTAAACATGAACCGGTCGAGCTGCGCCTCGGGGAGGGGATAGGTGCCCTCCATCTCGATGGGGTTTTGCGTGGCGAGCACGAAGAACGGTTCGGATAAAACGTGGCGCACGCCCGCGGCGGTAACCTGATGTTCCTGCATCGCTTCAAGCAAAGCGGACTGCGTCTTGGGCGGCGTGCGGTTGATTTCGTCGGCGAGGATCATGTTGGCGAAGACGGGGCCGGGAACGAACACCAGCTTCCGGCCCTCGGCGGTCTCTTGGAGGATTTCCACGCCGGTGATGTCGGCGGGCATCAGGTCGGGCGTGAACTGGATGCGCTGGAACTTGAGGTGAAAAATCTGCGCGAGGGATTTCACCAGCAGCGTCTTGGCAAGGCCGGGCGCGCCGGTGATCAGGCAATGGCCACCGGAAAAGAGCGCGATGAGCAGTTGCTCGATCACCTCGCGCTGGCCGACGATGGCTTTCGAGAGTTCGTTGGTGATACGGGTGCGGCCGGCGAGGAGTTGTTCGACGACTTGTTGTTCGGAGGGAGTTGCTGCTGCGATTTCCATTGGGTTCTTTCGTTTAGTGCGTCATCACGTGGAAGATGATGTTGATGCTAAGTGGATAGGATTTCTTCTCAGAGAACTCGCGGAAGTAGTACTCATTTTCGCCTTCGCGTTCCCAGCCGTCACCGTTGTCGGTGTTGTGCGTGGCGATGCACATCATGCGGCCTTTGTCGTCGTGGATGGCGCGCACGTGGACGTCGCGGGCGTCCTCGCGCTCCCACGTGATGCCGTGATATTGGCTCGCGGTACCGAGACCGACATTGGGGCATTGGAGATTCAGCGAGTCGGGCAGGTCGAAGACGCAGTGAAAGACCGGATGACTGCGCGGCAAATCCACCCAGTCGCGCTCGGGAAAGACCCGCTTCATTTCGTCGGCCATGTTCTCCCACTCGGCCTCACCCCAGAAATCGTCGAACATCAGGAAGCCGCCGTTCAGGAGGTAGCGACGCAAGATCGGCAGTTCCTCGTCGGCGAAGGCGAGGTCCCCCGGCTCGACGATGTAGATGAAAGGAAAATCGAATATCGCGGGGTCGGTCAGTTCCATCACGCGGGCGTTGGGATCGACCTTCATCGAGGTCATCTGCTGGAGGCGATAGGAGAGGTTGAGGTCGGCATCGGGAAAGTCGATGGCCCAGCGGCCACTGCCGAAATAGTAGCCGTTGCTCCGGAGCCGGTTGTGCGTGTGGTATTTGATGCGCACGAAGGTGAACACGTCCTTCTTGAAGCCCGGCGGGTTTTCCCAGTTGGGCGTCGGGTTGGAATGCTGTTCCGCCTCGCGCGCCGTCTGAACGTCCTGGCTGAAGCGAGAACGGCTCCGCTGCGCCAGCACCAGCGTCGCGGCCGCCAGCAAAACGAACAAGGCCGCCAGCAGTCGCGTCGCGCGTCCGCTGAGCGGTGCTGATTTTCGTTGGCGCATCGGGGTCACATTCAGGATCGGTGTCTCGTGTCAGTGCGTCATCGCGTAGAATATGATGTTGATGCCAAGCGGAAAAGCGCGCTTCTCGGAAAAGTTGTGGAAGAAGTAGTCGTTCTCCCCTTCGCGTTCCCAGCCGTCGCCGTTGTCGCAGTTGTGCGTGGCGATGACCATCATGCGGCCCTTGTCGTCGGAGATCGCGCGCACGTGCATCTCGCGGCACTCCTCGCCGTCGTGGTATTCCCAGGTGACGCCGTCGTGTTGACTGCCGATGCCGGTGCGGATGCCCGGCGTCTGGATCTTCGCCAACGGGCCGCCGAGGTTGAAGACGCAGTGGAAAACCGGATGGCTCATCGGCAGGTCCGCGAACTGCCGTTCGGGAAAAACCTTTTTCATCTGCTCCTCGAAGTTGTCCCACTGCCGCTCGCCCCAAAAATCATCCGCCATCAGGAATCCACCGTTCAGCAGGTAGCGGCGCAGGATCGGAACTTCATCGTCCTCGATCAACAGCCGCCCCGGTTCGACCATATAAATCCAAGGATAGTCAAACAGGTCCTTGTCGCGCAGCCGGATGATGCGCCCGTCGGGATTCACCCGGATCGAGGTCATTTGTTGCACGCGGAAGG
>DATDFH010000063.1:0-3347 GCA_036522715.1 Verrucomicrobiia bacterium | reverse complement strand
CGCCGTGTCCCGCCCCTTACGGTTACCGCAACCGGATCATGGTGCGCAGCCAGTGGAACAAGCCGGAGCAGAAACTGAACATTGGCTTCGTGCGCTGGGATTGCGGGCTGGTCGTGGACATCGACGAGTGCCCGATCGCCGAACCGGCGGTCAGCGCGCAGATCAAACACGTGCGCGCCAATCCGCCGCCAAAGGGCGGGCTGAAGGTCGTGCTGCGCATGTTGCCCGAAGGTTGGGAGGTGCCGCGCGATTCGTTTTTCCAGAACAACCTGCATCTGCTGCCGAAACTGGAGGAGACGGTGCGCGAGCGGTTGCGCGAAGCGGGAACGCGCCACGTGGTCGATGCGTATTGCGGCGTCGGTTTTTTCGGGATCGAACTCGCGGACCTCGTGGAATCGTTTGCCGGCGTCGAGGTGGACGTGCAGGCGATCAAGGCGGCGCGCAAGAATGCCGCGAGCCGCGGCATCACCAACGGCGAGTTCATCGTGGGCCGCACCGAGGAAAAGTTGCCCGAGTTGCTGGCGAAATTTTCGCCCGAGCGCACAACGATCATCATCGACCCACCGCGCACCGGCTGCACTCCGGCGAGTGTTGAGTTCCTGCGCGAGCATTGCGCGGCGCAGATCATCTACGTTTCTTGCCACCCGGCGACGCTGGCGCGCGACCTGGCCGCGCTCTGCGCCGGAGGCGTCTATCGCCTGGTGCGCGTGACACCGCACGACATGTTCCCGCAGACCCAACACGTCGAGTGCGTGGCGGACGTGCGTCATTCGTAATTTCCAATTCGCAATTCCCAATTCCCCCGGCTTGCCAAACGCCCGCGCGTGGTTTCAAACTGCCGCCACCTCGCACGATGGAATCAAATCAACATCGGCCCGTTGGGCTGGACACCTCCCGGCTGCCGCTCTGGCTCGCCGCCGGCGCCTTTGCGCTGTTCGTCTTCACGCTCAACCGCTGGGTTTCGATTCTCAGCCTGCCGACCCTCGTGGCGGCGGGCGGCTGGGATTGGAATCCGGCGGTTTATCAGCCGCTGAATTTTCTCGTCGCGCTGCCGCTGCGCGTGCTGCCGGCGGCGTGGCAGCCCGTCGCGCTGAACCTGCTCGCGGCGGTGTGCGCGGCGGCGACCCTCGGCCTGCTGGCCCGCTCGGTCATCCTGCTGCCGCAGGACCAGACGCGCGACCAACGCTGGGCCGAGCCGAGCGAGCATTCGCTGTTGAGCACGCCCAACGCGTGGCTCGCGCCGCTGTTCGCCGTGCTGGTGGCCGGGTTGCAGCTCACGTTCTGGGAGCACGCGACGGCCTTCAGCGGCGAAATGCTCGACCTGCTGATCTTCGCGTTCTGCGTCTGGTCGGTGCTGGAGTACCGCTTCGACGGGCGCGAGTCGCGGCTGACGCGCCTGGCGTTCGTCTATGGGCTGGGCGTGGCGAACAACTTCGCGCTGATCGCGTTCCTGCCGGCGTTCGTCGTCGCGCTGGTCTGGATTCGCGGGCGAAGTTTTTTCCGCGCGGATTTCTTTCTGCGCACGACAGGTTGGGGCGCCGCCGGGCTTTTGCTGTATCTCGGGCTGCCACTCGCCGGCTCGCTTGGCGACACGCCCTACACCTTCTGGCAACTGCTCAAAGCCAATCTCGCTGCGCAAAAATATTTTCTCGTGCACTTCCCGCGCTACGTCGTGCTGCTGCTTGGACTCACGTCGCTGCTGCCAGTGCTGGTCATGGGCATCCGCTGGCCGTCGTCGGTCGGCGAGACCAGTGGTTACGGTGAGACGCTTGCCAAGCTCGGCTTCCATCTGGTGCACGCGCTTTTTCTGATCGCGTGCGTCGCGGTTGCGTTCGATCCCAAGTTCAGCCCGCGCAAGCTTGGCTACGGCCTGCCGTTTCTTCCCTTCTATTTCCTGGGCGCGTTGAGCGCCGGATATTTCCTCGGGTATTTCCTCGCCGTGTTTCACCCGCGGGCGCACCGGTTCCGCGGCCATCGCGCCTTTCGCGAACGGGCGGCGTCGCTGGTCGTCGGCACGGTCGTGTATCTCGGCGTCGTCGGAGTTCCGCTGGGCTTGATCTACAGGAGCCTGCCGATCATCCAGACAACCAACGGTCCCGCGCTGCGCGAATTCGTGGAGGTCAAGGTGACCAGACTGCCCGCGTCCGGCGCCGTGTTGCTGGCCGATGACCCGGTGAACCTGCGGCTCGTCGAAGCGGCGTTGCGCGGCGCGAATCGCGCGCAGGATTTCGTGCTGGGCGACACGCGGCTGATGGCGAACCCGGCCTACCAGCGTTTCCTCGCGCAGCAACATCCGGCGCACTGGCCCGCGCCCGCGAGCGGCCCGAAAGCGCCCGTGCAGCTCGATTCGCCGGCGCTCACGCACGTGCTCATCAACGTGGCGCGCAGCAACGCGGTTTATTATCTGCAGCCGAGTTTCGGTTATTACTTCGAGGCGTTCCACCTCGTGCCGCACGGGTTGGTCTATGAGTTGAAGCTTTTCGAGCCGGGGACCGTCGGACCGCCGCCGTTGCCCGAAGCGACGATTCGCGAGAACGCCGAGTTCTGGCAAAAGTTGGGACCGGCGATGGGCGAGATCGTCAGCCGCCGTGATCCGCAGAACTCGACGCTCGCCGCCCTCGGTCGCAACTATTCGCTCGGCCTCAATCACTGGGCCGTCGATTTGCAGCGCGCGGGGCAGCTCGATGCCGCAGGCAGATTGTTCGACCTCGCGCTCAGGCTCAACCCCGACAACCCCTCGGCCGCGATCAACCTCGCGCTCAACGAAAATCTCCGCAAAGGCGCCACGCCGGCGGTGGACATGTCCAAGAACCTCACCGACCGCTTCGGCCAGTATCGCACCTGGGACGCGGTGCTGGGCGCGAACGGGCCGATCGATGAACCGTCGTTCGCCTTCCGGCTCGGGCAGGAGTTCGTGCGCAACTTCCAATACCGGCAGGCGGCGATCCAGTTCCAGCGCGCGGTCCAGCTCAACCCGCAGAATTTCGACGCCCAACTCGCGCTCGCCAGCACGCTCGTCCAGGGCCAGCTCGTCGATCAGGCGCTGCAATTGATCGCGTCATTTCAGACGGCGGGCCGGCCGCTGAGCGTCACGCAGCAGATCGAGTTGGCAAAGCTCGAGGCCCGGGCGCACTTCGTCAAAGGCGACCGGGCCGGCGCGGAGATGATTCTGCGCGGCGCGCAGACCCGCTACCCGCAGGACGACTCGTTGCTCGACGCGCTCGCGCAACTTTATCTTTTGGGCGCCAAGTTCAAGGAAGCTCTCGCCGCCATCGATGCGCACCTCAAGCTCGCGCCCGACAGCGTCCACGCGTTGCTCAACAAAGGCGCCGTGACCATCCAGCTCA